>CALHRQ010000192.1 GCA_938038175.1 uncultured Granulosicoccaceae bacterium
ACTGAATGATAACTATGTCGGGCTCCGAAAATTTGCTCGCTTTATCTAACAGAAACTCAAGTGCAGCCCCTGTGCCTTTATGTGTTGGTAAGAGTCGAATGGTGCGGAGGAGGGTTTCCAGGTCTTCAGGGTCGGTCTCGAGTATGCGTTCATATTCAACCAGAGCCTCCTCTTCATCGCCATTCTTTTCGAGCGATACAGCATAAGCTCTTAGGATGTCAGATAATGGATTTATATTGGTGGCCAGTGGCCGCAATAAATTCTGCGCCTTTAGTGCATCGCCTGAGTCGAGTAGCAGCTCACTGGCTATTAGGATGAGCTCTGGGCTTTGGTCCGATTCTTCTACTGCTTGTAGGGATTTTTCTAATGCTGCATCTTGGGCTCCAATAGAGCGCAATGCCATACATTGCACAAGAAGATCCGAGACCGTCGAGGATTCGGCCAATTCCTTTATGGTCTTAGACGCTTCCATACTCATACAGGCAAGCGGCAATGCTTTAGTTGCACTGATTTGATTAGACGGTGTTGGGCCAGGTATCAGCCTAGAACGGCAGCGATGATTGCAGTCACAATGGCCTGATCACTTTTGTTAGTGCAAGCTCTGCCTTGAGTAAGTGCAGCGATACCCTGATCTGACATGCCAGCCTCTTTCAATGAGGCCCTTGCCGCTGAGGACCACTTAACGCCTGAGGATGGCCGTCTCAAAGGTTGCGACGCTGATGGAACAGGAAAGGTTTTAAAATCACCTAGTTTTAAGAAGCCATTGCCGTCGACCCCGTCAAATTTTATATATGCAGACATATCTCTTTTTCTCCACCTCTACATCGTATTGAGGTTATCCGTTGGGCGACACATCTACTCTTAAGCTTTGAGCAGGATGCGAAATCCGTATCAATCAGCCTTTAAAGACTAACGAGATTTGATTTATTATCAATTACCCGGAGCTACTAATTCACTTGGGTTCTTCGTTTCTACACTTTAAGATAGGGGTTGGTCGACTAACACATTTTGATGAATATAATGAACTCACGCACAGTGAACTATGCCGCTTTCGGTGTGCTTATGGTATCCACCGCCATGGGTTATCAACTTCTTTGGGGGCTTTTGTTCCTGTACTGGACCATACCCAATTTCTATTCAGGTCATGCCTTTTTGCTCTCTGACGTGAACCGTTTGGAAGATCCCCTGCTGTTTTGGGCTGTGCAGCTTGCCTGGGTTGTTCTTGGACTGTGGCTAGTGGTAGCAGATGTTTATCCCTTATTCGTGGGAAATTGAAGATGACACAAATGCTGCACCATTTGCCTGTCGATGCCTATACATCTCAAGATTGGTTTGATCGTGAGCAGCGCATTATTTTCTCCAATACGTGGCGCTATGCTGGATTCATGGAAGACATCAGTGAACCGGGCCAATACTTAAGTGTTCAAGCAGGTTTGAATAACATCTTCATTGTAATGGGGCGGGACAGGCGGCTTAGAGCGTTCCACAACATTTGTCGTCATCGTGGAACACAACTCATAAGGGCGGTTGGAAAAACGCAAAAAGCACTAACCTGTCCCTATCACGATTGGACTTACGATCTGGAAGGCAATTTGATATCAGTGCCGGATGAGGAGCGTGAGTTTCAGAACATCGATAAATCATGTCTTGGATTGAACGCGGCCAGTGTAGATGTCTGGAAAAGCATGTTATTTGTGCATCCTGATCCGAATGCAGGCTCAATCATGGATTGGTTTGGGGAGGTAGACGCAAGAGTAGGGCCTCACGAACCAGAGACATTGCCTGAATACGAAGATGCCAGCAATACCTATGAAATAAAAGCCAATTGGAAGATCGTGGTTGAAAACTACATAGACGTATATCATTTGTCGCATCTGCATTCTGGCACGCTTCAAATGTATGATCACAGCAAAGCTGAATACGGTTTTATTGGGCCGCATTATCTTTTTTGGGAGCCACCAGTCGCCGAATATGAGAAAGATCAAGACAGTAAATTAGCCGCTCCTCGGGTTATACCGAAAGATCAAAACGGTGCTTGGGTGCCAATGTTGTTTCCCGGTATTGGTATCGGCGCTGCTGAAGACGGCTGGAATGTCTATATCGTTGAGCCAATTGCACCTGATCTTACGCGCGTAATCAATCGCAGTTGAGTTGCCAATGCCAGTAACTGGGAATTTTCAAAGCAATCGATGCGTTCCAGTAATTTTTGGACAACGTTCGGGTTAAGCGGTAAATATAAAGACCATGACGCTAATTCAAACGAAGACCCGTTAGCAGGAGGGGATTTTACTGCGGAAGACATCTATGCCTGTGAGCAGCAGCAAAAATCACTTTATTCACCGCATTATGAAGTAGGGCCAGCCGCAATTGGCGAAGGTCCGATATTAGATCATCAGAACATCATTTTAAACTGGATTGAGAAACGTAGATGAGTCCGATCTTTTATCCTCTTTTGGTGTCAAGCACGAACGAAGAGAATGGCGATTTGGCCAAGACTGTTATGTTTGAGGTTCCAGCCGAGTTGTCCGACACATTCGCCTGGCGTGCTGGGCAGCACTTATCTATTCGCTTCAAGGTTGATAGTCAGGAGGTGCGTCGCAGTTATTCGATTTCATCATCGCCGGTGTCGGGCGACCCCATGCGAATTACTGTTAAACGTGTAAAAGGTGGCCTTATAAGTAACCACGTTAACGACACGATAAAAAAAGGCGATGTGATAGATGTTATGCCGCCGTTTGGTTCTTTCTGTCTTGACGCCGAACCTTGCGAA
Source organism: uncultured Granulosicoccaceae bacterium (assembly GCA_938038175.1). Taxonomy (GTDB): domain Bacteria; phylum Pseudomonadota; class Gammaproteobacteria; order Granulosicoccales; family Granulosicoccaceae; genus Granulosicoccus. Next base: position 2,771 of record CALHRQ010000192.1, read on the forward strand.
CGGCGAACACATTATTTTTTTGGTGCAGGTTCGGGTATTACACCATTGTACTCAATGCTGCATTCGGTTTTATGTAATGAGCCTCATTCAGTTGCCCATCTCGTTTACGGCAATAAGAGCGTCGACAATATACTATTTAGAGACAAGCTAAACAAACTTACCGAGCAGTATGGAAAACGAATCAGCGTTATGCATGTGTTGTCTGCAGCAACAATGTGGGAACAGTTTGACTACTGGCGGAAGGGTGTTGTAGATACAGCTGCCATAGAAGCCATGATTGCAGAGAAACCACCTTACCAGCAGAATACCCAGTATTATGTTTGCGGCCCGGGCAGTATGAATGAATCAGTTAAAGCTGCATTGAAGTCACTGGATGTTCCAGCAAACCGTATACACTCGGAGAACTACGGCGGCGCTATTGAGACAGACGATTCAGTCGATGGCATTCCTGCAACAGCGGATATCATTCTCACCGGGAAAGATCACGATATTTCTATTGCAAGGAATCAAACGATACTCGACGCCGTACTAAAGGCGGGTTTGAACCCACCGTTCTCATGCCAGTCTGGTGTTTGCGGTGCATGCCGAGCGAAGCTAATCAATGGAGCCGTTCATATGCGTACAAGAATGGCATTGGACGATGTTGAAGTCGACAACGGTACTATTCTTACATGTCAGTCTTTGCCAACAAGCGAGACGCTTTCAATTGCGTATGAATAGAAGAAGAAGGGGGCAGGCCATTACAACTTATTGATATCCCAAGATAATCCGAATTATTCTTGTACTTTCAAGAGTCTTAGGTTTCATTTTCGTGCTTGGAAACGCAGTCTAAGATCCAGAATCGTAGAATTAACATTTAACCCAAGGAAGGGTACCTCATGCCAAGAGCCAACCGTCATTTCATGCCTAATCAGGTCTGGCACCTGACACAGCGCTGCCACGACAAGCAGTGGCTTCTTAAATTTAATAAAGACAAACGTGCCTGGATGCGCTGGTTGTTCGAATCCCGACGTCGCTACGGGCTCTCTGTATTGAACTATGTCGTTACGTCCAATCACATACACTTACTGGTATTTGATCAAGGCAAAGGTGAGATCGCTCGTAGCATGCAACTGATCGCCGGACGAACAGGTCAGGAACACAATAATCGAAAACAACGCCAGGGTGGTTTTTGGCAAGATCGTTATCATGCTACAGCCGTTCAATCTGATTCGCACTTGCTGCAGTGCCTAACTTATATTGATTTGAATATGGTTCGTGCTGGGGTCGTTGAACACCCAGCGGCTTGGCCCTATGGCGGCTATGCTGAAATACAGACACCACGAGAACGCTACGGACGTATAGATCACGCCAGACTGCTGGATTTATTGGAACTGCAAACTACAAAAAAACTCCAGATGGCGCGCCAAATTGCAATTGCTGACGCACTCAAAGAATCTCGATCTCAGTGGAATCCAATATGGACAGAATCGGTGGCAGTTGGATCAGAGCAATACCTCGAGCAAATGAAAGAGAAACTGAAAATACGTCAACCGGGGCGCAGGATAATGAGCTTGGAGGGTGGGGCATGCTTGAAAGAACCAATGTATCCTTTATATATTCCTTTTAGGTCGTAAAACGTATCGTAAGCGCTTTATTCTGGTTGATAGGCGTCTGAAATGCTCGAACTTTCAATAGCTTCGGAAGGTCTGACCCCGTATTCCCGGACCCCGTATTCCCGTATCCTATTCAGGAGTACACTGTTTTTATGGATAGCCGTTACATAATCGCTCTGACTTTTCTGTTAGGACTTGCTGGTGGCTGGTTCGGTAACACCTGGTTTCAAGCACAGCATACGAATACCTATTCTGGTTTTGCGGCAGGCGTCGAAGTTAATCAACCTAACGATAGTTCTGGAAACCCTGTACCGAAAGAACCTAGTCATGCCTGGCCTTTCGAAAGCTTCCAATCTATCCCCGAAAAAACCGTTAGTCAGTACCGAAGAGGCGATATTGCTGCAACTGAATCGAAAAGTGCTCAGTTTTACTCAGCAGATATCTCCGCTTCAGATTTTCTCGATGATTTACTTACAGGCAGGCAGTACTTCAGCGCGATAACGCTGCTTCAGGATGAAACGCAAACGAATGAACAGAACGCGGCCAGGTTGCGCTTGCGTCTGTTAAAAGAGCTGGGTAACTTAATAGAAGCTCGTAACAATAGCGATTTTTCTGATTTAGTAGAAAATTATTTGTCTGTTTATTACGATGATATCGATGTTTTGTTACTTCTGGCGGAATTCAATCGTGTTAACGGCAGCTACCTTGAAGTGGTGAATGTATTCTTGCTAGCTAAAACCTATGCTTATTCTGATAGTGATCAGGAAAAGGTGGTCAGCAGTTTTAACAGTTTTGTTTTGGGGGTAGACAGTTCATACAGTAACCAGAGAAACTGGGCGTCGTTGATAAACCTCTATGCGCATATTGATACCGCCGGTCTGATGACATCAACATACCAGTACAGACAGGCATTGGCCTATCTTCGAAGCGGTGATAAAGCATTTGCAATTGAGCAATTCAATCAATTGCTAACTGATAGCGTGATAGGTGAATCTGCGGCGAATACACTCAGCAGCTTGGTAGGCGAAACTGAATCTCCAACTGTTGTTTACAACTCATCCTGGGAAGGGGCGGATTCAATAGCATTACAGAAACTGGGAAATCAATATGCGGTAAACCTGGGTAATGCTCGTCGCGACAATGTGAAATTATTGATTGATACTGGTGCGTCTATGACCGCAGTGTCGAGAGAGTCGTTTGATACCATCAACGCTGGCGGCGATGCAGTTGAGCAGGACAGACGCGTTTTTCGTACGGCAAACGGATTAGTGCAGGCAACGGTTTATTCTGTTCCTGAATTAATCCTCGGTCCACATCGCTTGGAAAATACCCAAATAGCCGTAATAGACTTTGGTACCCATCGAGGTATTGGCGGTCTGTTGGGTATGAATATTCTGGGGCAATTCAGGTTTCAGATAGACCAGGAGAAATCGCAACTGCTCTTGAGTAAATAATAGGATTATAGAACAGCAGAGTGATATTCGTTAGCCGCCACAGTTTGTGTGTTGCACAATACGTGAAACAAAGCGGTTTTCCATATTACTGCTATTGGCAACCAGTACTCTTGATTTTTTTCCTCGCTCCAAGCCACCAACTCCGTTTTCAGGCGCGCGTGATCATCCCGAAGCGACCAATCATAGGTGCCTTTAGTGACTTCGTCCAGATTTCCTTTATACGTTTTTTTAAATCCCTCAACTTGCGCTTTGCCATTACAATCAAAATCCACATTCAAATAGGCAAGCTGGACGTTTCTCAATTTATCCTGGCCTGCGTATACTTTATGGCCGCCGAGATTTGTTAACTCCAGACTCGTTGGTTCTTCCAAAATAGTGTTAGGAATACTGCCAGGATTGGGATCGCCTTTTTTAATTCCATTCGCGTACGAGAGTGCGCTAAAAGTACATAGAACAGTGCACAGCGAAGCAATCTGGAGTCGGAATGGCAATCTTTTACTGGGCATAATAAATCTATAAAGTCGACAAAGAAGTGCCTTGTATTATTAACGAAATATTGATCGAATAATGGATGGCTATACTTAAGACTAGTGTGTCGCTCCCGTTATTTGAAGTGCACCACCCAAACCACATTCGTTGTCCATGCAATAATAAAAAACTAATACAGTAGCTAAATCAACATTGGGTTAGCTAATGTTTCCTACCCGAATTGGCAGTAGAAGACATGAATGTTTCGTGAGATGGTTACGCACATAGATCCTGACGATGGTCTCTCTAACCTAATACAGTCAATGTCGCTCTTGCCCAACATTATAAAGACTCCAGTAACCTCACTTAAAACAGTATTTGCATAAAAAACGCACTGTCGAGCGGAGCTGAAGTTGGGCTACATGTGAAATCTTTATTTACGACAGGTCGGATGGCAGTAATCAGTAGATAGAGAACCGGAGAAACTAAATAGAGAGCCGGAGAAAAAATGTTTTACGCCGCAGATAAAACAATGCTAGAGGGAATGGGTGAGAAAAATACTCAGCTCAGATTTTCACAGAACTACCATCTTGCTGCGATCAAAAAGGTAGACGCAGCAATTGAGTCAGTTCATGTGCCATTAACTGGTCACAACATCTTCTTTGAACTGGTTACTGGAACTAAAGCAAATGTAATTATTAATTCTTTTACTGCCGAAGTCATCGGCATTTCTGAACTCCAAAAAGATTCGATTTTCAAAACTGCACAACCTGCACCTGGTCTCGATTTATCCGATGATCTTAAAGAGGCTCGCGAAAGGTCGCTCGCTAATTCTCGTCCGATAGAGCTGCCGGACATGGAGATTTTTCTGGACGCTACACCTTGTGTTGTTCGAGCGGCGCTAGAAGAGGATGGTAGTGAGGTACGCCCAATGCCCTCTTTCCCATTGACAGTTCCACAGTCGACTCACCTCAAAATAGTGTTCTGTCCGATAACTGAAAATATGAGCCAACTTGACTGGCGTTTGACTGTGAATATGCACGGCAACGCTGGGGAACGGCGTGAATCTAATAAATTTAGATTAACAGCAGACTCAGGGTTTCAATCATTTCTGCCCAATAATGAAGTCAGGCCGACACCAGTGCATAAGATTGTTCCCCATTGGCAGGTGAGGAAGCCCCTCGAATCATTCGCCTGACTGCGGTTTCTATAATGCACGGGAATATCAACAGATGTGGTTCCACAATTTGCCAGCAGGATGTTACAAAGTAAGGGCGATACTTATCGATGATGCTAAAGGTAGAGCAGGAGTAGAGTAGAGTGGATACAGCACCTGCTCCATATACTGTATTGCATCATTCATAGCTGCCATAATGTAACCTTCTGGTACATTAAGTTTATTGACTGAGTGGACATAACGATGTTATAAGGAAATTTAGGAGTGTAATTTCCATTCGGAAATGCTTTCTAATACATGGCTAAGGTGGAGTTTACCATTAGAAGTAAGTCATCAAAAACCACTCTTAAAGAAATGATTTTGATATTGTTTAGTCTCCAATCTTATATCGGTTAGAGAGTTAATTGGTCACAATACAATGGCATACTTCCAATGCCTTTGTTTGTTCCATCTTTACTTACGGAGGTCTATCAGTAATGGTTAAAGTTCTCGTCAAACCATTGTCATCAGGTGATAGCAAATCGGTTGAAACAGTAACCAGTGAAAAAGAAGCTGTTAAAAAAGACGATTTCCTAAATCTGTCTACCGTAGAAGTACTTGAAGAGCTGCTCGAAGAGCGTACTGTTACGGATAGGCGGGTTGCAGAGAGGGTGCATGATCCTGAATTCGAAAGACGGCAGTCTAGTAGACGAAATGCAGATGACATTGGTTAATACAACAAACGAAGCTAACTAAAGCATTAGGTTCTCTGAGCAAAAAATATGAGGCAGATACCAGAAGAATATTATTGACGTTGTTAATCGAATCAACATTGCATGCCGGAGCTGCCATGTTCATCATTGACGTACAGGCTGAGAAAGATCACTGGAAGCGCGGCTAAATGGTTTCTCTAATCCGTAATAGTGCCACGCAATTGTTTGGTTCGAAGGCAGATGCAGCCCTGCTTGAGCAGGAGCCAGTTGACTGCCTTTGCTACTTGAGCAAGGCTTCTGCGCACATGAATGCAGCAGAGCTTAATAGGCTCTTGACCCAAGCAAATGAGTTCAATCGAACCCACAACATTACAGGAGTACTCTTTTATTGGAGGCAGCATTTTTTCCAATACATAGAAGGCCCGAGCTCAGAGCTTCAAGCCCTGTTAGCACGCATCGAGCTGGATAGCCGCCACGAAGTTATCAATACCATTCATTTTGATTCCACCAACCTTCGTCGATTTTCTGACTGGGCGATGATGCGTGTTTCAGCTAAATCCGAAGGCATCGCTTCCCTAGTCGAATCAGTTGTTCAGCTGCTTAACAGACTCACCCCAAATGTACCAGCTGATGCATCAACCAAATCAATTTTGTTCGGATTACTGGATTGTCTGGGGGATAGCCCTCTCAGGCATAGTATCGAGCATGAAATCGTTGGAAAAAAACTCATCGTGATTGGAGCTTCGGCCGGCGGCATTACTGCCATAAAAGAGCTACTGAATGAGCTACCAAAAGACATAGATGCATCTATTCTCATAGTTACTCATCTAGCTCCAAATCATAAAACAGTGCTGCATTTGATACTGGAAAGAGAATGTGGATTTTCAGTACAGCTGGCCGAAGACGGGGACTTGGTTTTACCCGGCGTTATACATTTGATCCCTCCCAGTAAAAACCTGGAAATCATTGCTGGCAGGATCAGGGTTAGCAGACAGAAAAGAACGAATAAATCAGTAAGTCAGCTAATAGAGTCAGGCGAATCTTCCATCCCACTGCCAATCGATATTCTTCTGAAAAGTTCGGCGAAGCAATATGGACGTAAAGTTGTCGGTATCATACTTTCTGGAAGTGGGCATGACGGTACTGCTGGTGCAAGAGCGCTGCAAGAAGCCGGAGGCATTGTATTAGCTCAAACACCGGATAGCGCTGAGTTCCCATCCATGCCGCAATCAGTTATCGATGAAGGTTTGGCAAGCAGAGTGTTGCACCCAACGCAGATGTCGAAGCTGTTAACTAGCATTGTAACAGCGCAAAGCGACGAGCTGACAACCAGAATATCCCCAGAAAATGAGGTTGTTATAGACAATATAATTGACACGTTGGCAAAGTCCAATGTCGATTTCAGTAGTTACAAGCGCAATACTATTGTCAATAGAATATTGCGCCGTAAAACATTGCTGGAAATAGATGATCTAGAAAAATACCAAAGTATTCTTGCTGAATCTGATCTGGAGCGCCTGGCCTTAATCAATGACCTCCTCATTTGCGTCACTAGTTTTTTCCGCGACGCCTTGGCGTGGGAGGCGTTAAAAGAGGCGATCATTGCGGAACTTTTGCCAAAAATAATTGCCGAACATGAGATCAGAGTTTGGGTTGCGGGATGTGCCACCGGTGAAGAAGCTTATTCAACTGCCATATTGTTGAATGAGATTTATGAAGAGCAGGGTTTACGAGCCAATTTCAAAATCTTTGCCACAGATCTGTCCGAGAACAGTTTGGATATCGCTCGCGAGGGTGTTTATAAGTCTTCGCTTGCAAATGCAATAGATAAGGAGCTTCAGGAAAAATACTTTTACATAACGGCTGACACACTTAAAGCAAAAAACTTTATAAGTGAGAGAATAATCTGGGTTGTTCACAATCTGGCTAACTCACCACCGTTTACAAATATGCATATAGTGAGCTGCAGAAATGTAATTATTTACATGAACAACGAATTGCAGGAGGAAGTCCTACAAACACTGCATTTTGCATTGTTACAAAATGGCCTACTCTTTTTGGGGCCGTCAGAATCAACGTCTAAGGTACCTGGTGAGTTCCAACCTATCGATAGAAAGTGGAATATACATAAAAAAAAGTACAATAAAAAAATACCTTTGCATGTAAAGTATTCTAAGCCAGCAAAAATTTCAGGACCCCCTCTTAAGCACGGAGTAACCGGCACTATGCGAAGTAAGGCAGGTGAAGAACATATGTACAGAAAAAGTATCGAAGTCATGTGCTCTGTGCAAAATAAAACGGCACTGATAGTTGGCAAGCACAGAGAGGTGGACCTCGTTATATCTGACAGCATGGGTTTGTTGGAAGTCGCCAATGGACAACCTGAGGCTAGTCTCGAAAAATTACTGGTACCATCTTTAGTTTCGACGGTAATAGTCAATTTGCAACAGCTTCAAAAGCTTGGGGCTGATGAAATGACATTCGCTAATATCGACTGCGTTAATAACCATAAAGAAAAGGTTAGCGTAGACATGCAAATCTTCAGTTTAAAAAATACCGTTGAAGAAACAAGCTGGCTGTTAACCTGTGAGCAAAGCAAATCGCAAAGACATGTATTAACGGATGAAATAGCCGGCTCTGGCAGCGCCGTTTCAGAACAGAGCAGCCAGGAAATAATTAAATCCATAAAACGCAAAGATGAAGAATTGGCGGAAACTCGACAAGTTTTGTTCGAAACAATAAAAGAGCTTGAGAAATCCAAGCACGAACAAGAAGAGGCATTTCAACAATTAACAACAGCCAATGAAGAATTGCAGAGCACCAATGAGGAACTGCAGTCAGTCAATGAAGAGTTATACACAGTCAACTTTGAATATCAGTCTAAAATTCACGAATTATCGGATCTGACCAATGATCTCGACAATCTCATGCAGTGCACTGAGATTGGAGTTGTTTATGTGAGCCCAGAGATGACGATTAGGCGCCTAACTGACCAGGCGGCAAATATAGCTGGTTTGCTCCCTTCCGATATTGGGTCTCACATAAGTGTTTTAGCTACTCGTCTACAACATGCAAAATTAGAAGATCAATTATCCCATGTAATGTCTCTGGGCAAGAATATTGAGTGTGATATCGAATTTAAAAATGTGGCCGATCGATTGCACATTGGAATCTATCCGTACAAGGTGGATTCTGAGCTTGCTCAAGGCGCGATAATTACGCTTCTGGATTTAGCCGATCTAAAGACTTTCTCAGTTGCCTCAATCGATGATAATGATCCTAAATTGTCCCACAGTACGGCAGATCAGGTAGAGGAAATAATGTAGCGCATTATGTTGGAAAAGCGCTAATTTAACAGGCTGCAATATCTGTAACCAACTTCACTGGTATATTAGTCCTGTCCCTATGCAGCATCGAATCGAGTTCTTGTTCTGAGCACGGTTTCGAAATGTCATATCCTTGCAAATAATGGCAGCCGATTTCTTGAAGCATTTCGCTTTGTAATTTGTTCTCCACCCCTTCAGCGACAACTTTCAACCCTAACTCGCTGGCAATATTGATTATCCCCGCAACAATAACGCGTGATTCTTTACTGCAACCCAGGTCTGCGACAAAAAACTTATCCAGTTTAATTCTATTTACTGGAAGCTTGGTTAGGCGTGCCAGTGATGAGTGGCCTGTACCAAAATCGTCAACAGATAATGTGCAGCCATACTGGTGTAATTCGTTGGCCAGTTCAATGGCGTTGTCTAATTCATTGATAATGCCGGTTTCAGTAATTTCAAATTCGATCAAACTGGGGGGGATGCCAAATCGTTTCATTTGACTGAGTAGCATGGCAGGAAAATCTTTGTCTGATATTAGAAGTGCTGAAATATTAATGGCAAACCGATTATCACGACCGCTATCAAGCAGCTGCTTCAATTTCATCAATGCTGTTTCAATAATCCAGCGACTTAATACCGCGATTTGATTGGATTTTTCTGCAATTGCAATGAACTCGGTGGGGCTGACCAGGCCATATTCAGGGTGATTCCATCGGGTAAGCACTTCGAACGAGTCAATCGTATAATCTTGACTGTCCACAATCGGTTGATACTCCAGATAGAACTCTGAATTTATTATTCCGCTCTCTAAGCTATCTAAGAGCGTTGCGGCTCGGGTAATTTTTCTATAATGATTTTCGCAAAATATAACAGCCTGATCGCCTCCTGCTTCTTTTGCGCGATACATAGCTGCATCGGAATAGTGGATGAGTTGCTCTGGTGTTTTAGCGTAGCCAGGATAAAGCGCTATTCCGATACTGGCAGAAACCTTTATCTTTACCGATGATATTGTGATTGTCTCTGCTATTGCACTGAGGACTTTTTGCGCTTCTTCGCGTAACTGTGCTTCACTACCTGGGTAATCAAGTATCAGCGTAAATTCATCTCCCCCCAAACGAGCTAAACGACCGACGTCACGGATTCTTAACTTAAGACGGTTCGCCATTTCACATAGCAACAGATCACCAGCTAGATGCCCATGCCGATCATTAACAGATTTGAAGCCATCAATATCAAAATACAATAACGCCATTTTTCGATTGGTTTTGCGAGCATTTAACATTGCACCACGCAGCGTTTCTACAAAATGAAGCCGATTTGGAAGCCCGGTTAAGGCATCTCTGGACACCATCTTCTCTAAATAGGTTTTGGCGTTGCGTAACTGATTGGCAATTTTTTTCTCTCGAGATGCATCTGAGAATGAAAGAATATACTCGAGATGCTCTGTGTCATTCTTTTTATTTGTGTAGGAGCTAATTTGCACAGCGAGATAGGCTTTTTCATTTGGTGATCCGACAAATTCAAGCATCATATCCTTGAAGATCGAATTCGGATTCATATCCGACAGTACTCTACGAAGCACATCGGTAGAGTCACGAGTTAAGTGCTCATGCAGGCGTGAATTGATTAGCATCGAAGATGGGATTCCAACGACAGACTTGCAGGCTTTGTTGGCTGACAAAACCAAGCCGTCCCGATCGATGTTGATCAACGCGATGGGTGAGTAGTCCGCTATATGAGCTAAACGCTGCTGCAGTGAACGAGGCCCGGTTGGTCGTTGCCCGTCTAATACCACTAGGTTGTCGAGATCTTGTAGGTGCTCTGACACATCCATTTCTGGCTTTTTCCTGTGCTGTTGGCGATGTTGAGATTGCGCGATGCATCCGCCGAGCGATACTTTATTTTGGTGGATAAAATATCAGATAAATAGATAGTTATCAAATGTTTAAGGGGTTAATTTATTTTTTTGTTTAAATAAGGAGCATAAAGTCTTAATTTTATGAATCACTACCAAGACATCGCCAATGCTTACGACTTTATAAGCACCCATTAACATGGGTGCTATCTATGGTGCGAGCCTATTGCGCACAAGGGTTGTAGACGCTGTATCCGCAAGTTCTTTCTAACTAAGGTGGCACAACTTGCGCGGTAAAAACTGCAGTTACACTAGCACCAGCCAACACAGATATTCCCGTCCAGCCAATGGAGTTTCCCGTTAAAGAGAATGCTGAACCCGCGGGGCTGCTTACCAGGGCAGGATTGCTAAAACCTACAGGTAATAGATCGCTAATAGATGCATCAACGGCAGCATCAGGACCAGCATTACTGACAGTGAGCGTAAAAGTAACCAAGTCACCGATGTTAGGCGACATGTTATTAACTTGCTTCGTTAAACTGAGCGCAACCTCATTTTTAGGCAGGCCCAGAACATAGACACCATCCTCGGGCAAGTGTGAAAAACTCACTTCTCCTGATGACATTACCGCTTTAGCAACTTCTGAAAAAACGCCACTTGTACCAGACCTGTGTAGCAAACCGTACGGCTTGCCGTTAGAGGCGGGGATTCCGATATCAGCTGCGTTAAATGTCAACGTCACCAGACCGCCCGTCCCGGACGTATCTATAAACCAGGATCGTTGACTACGGTTGATATAAGACACAGGAATGTCTGTAGACGTGGTTCCACTGGTGGGTGCTGATAACAGATAATCAACACCTGCAAGCATAAACTTCTCGTCTGAACTGAGAAAAGTATCGTTTGTGATAGTCAACCCCTGTGACGTACCTTCCGTTTGTTGACCGTTATGTCGCCCAATACCACCAACAAAAAAGTCATAGTCCCCATTGCCAGCATCATCACCTGTGTAGACATCAGCGTAGTCGGCGTTAGCGTCCAAACTCTTACTCCACTTCGCTGAAAGATAACTGGAAACTATTCGCCTTTGTGCAATATTGAGTGGTGACTGATAAAACAAGGACTCGAAAATTCTTCCATCGTGTGCAAGTCTTCCCCTACCGTCTCTATTAGCTAGAGCGAACGCTGAATTTACTGTTTGATTGTAAACACCAGCACCGCCATCACTGAGAGCGATCACTCCATCTTGAACCACAGCTTGTTCGCCAGGGGCTCCAATAAACTGCCAAACGTATCCGGTGGAGGGTGAAATCGGTACTGCCCCGGTTAGTCTGGTCGGATTCCCGCAACAAGGCCCCTGGTCGTAGTAGGTATTGTTGTCACTCCATGGTGCGTGCACACCCAAACGATTATTGCTATTGTCTGACGAATAAAATAAGAAACTTCTCTTCACCAAATCGGTTGTAGCAACCACAAATGATTCAGCCTCCTCTACAGCCCCAATCCAGATGTCATCTGTATCAACCAGTCGATCGTCGATACCATCGAAATCAATACCGTGTCGATGGATCAATAATGAATTGTGTCGGTATACAGGCTCTTCAGAACCTGTTGCGAAGAGGTGGTTAGCGGAGCCGGATTTATCGTTCCACTGGGTAATTAAAGAGCCGTCTACAGGGTTATCTGTATAGTCGCCATTGCCGTTCAAGTCGACTGCGTCGAACCACGCCCTTTGTTGATCGTCAATATCATCAGGTGCAGCCGCCTGTGCGCCTAGGCTTACGCCAATACAAACAATTAAGATAGCGAGATTGAGAGAGCGAGTTGTTGAGATAAAGTTATTGAAGAGCCACATAGTCCTCAAGATTTATTGATGAGCTTAATCAGTCATTCAATCCTTGTTAGTAATGCTTAAATGAGCTAATCGCGCAAGAAGCTCTAAACCATAAATTACGCGCACGACACGCTTATAAAAGCCTATACAAGTTGTATACCATGCAGATTATTACGCGTATTTTCTCCTGCCAAACTGGAATGTTAGAGGTAATGTCTGCAATGAGACCGAACGCCTGGTGCTCGGGGCTGTGCTTGCACTGGCACGGTATTGTTATGGAGAGATTTTAACTGTAGAACAGGACCCCGGCTGCGCTTGAACGAATATACATCCAGCGCAGCCAGGGTTTATCGCATCACAAATATAAATGCACGCGATTAGACACAACTACCCAAGCATTTTGACCACTTCATCTGTTGTCCATACCGCATTGGCCATATAACGGAAGTTTGTCAGTGCGGCAAGATAACCATCTCCTTCAGGCAATTTTGCAGCTGCGGTAGCATCTTTGACAACCGCCACCTCAAAGCCATCTTCCAGCAATTCACGCATATGGCTTTCGGTACAGAGATTTGCAGACATACCAGCAAGAATGACTTGATCGATACCATTTTTGCGTAGTTGTAAAGACAAGTCATTGGTATCGTTGCCATAAACTTTATGTGGTGATGTGACGATAGTTTGTCCGTCTTCAATATATTTTTTGTACTGGGGCATGAAATCCGCACCCGATCCCTCAAATCCATCTACGTTTAATGGACCTTTACGATCGAACATACCAATCTTGTGCATCAGTTTTTCAAGCGCACCTTCAAATTTCCAACCGTGATCAGTCGGGTAGTAATAGTGTGGAGACACTGCGACGGTAATGTTCGCACCTTTGGCCGCTTTAAAAAGTGTTTCTATATTTTCTACTGTGTTGTGCTCAGTAACGCTCTCACCAATGACACCCCAAGTCACACCATCAGGGTGTAGAAAGTCAATTTGAGGGTCAGTAACGACGAGCGCTGTGCGTGACAAATCCAGCTTCATGTCTGATGGTGGAAGCGCTGGCTCTGCTGGGTCTTGATAAGGATCAGCACTTTGTGCTGAAGCGCCGCCGGCAACACTTGCCGCAACACCTGCAACGCCCGCTGCAACTGCGCTTGTTACTGCCCTGCGTCGTGATGGATTATGTTGTTCGTCTTTATCTCTGTGGTCATGGTTGTTGCACATGGTACTTTCACTCCAAGAATTTATTTATCGGGAGTAAACATGTTAGGTTAGTCGGTGTATCATTCCGTCCCTATAGGGCCTGATTTAAGGCTCATGCGTATCATTTAATCTAAAAATGGCCCTACTTCATAAAATGAACTACGAGCACATCTTTGATCAACTTGAAATTTCTACAGATCCTTTTGCATTGTGCGAGTTGCATGGTAAATGTGATCTTAATGTTGGCCGCGATTCAAATGTGTCATTGCACTACATCCTTACTGGGGAAGGGGAGTTAGCAATTCAAGGCATTGCGCCCATAAAAGTAAAGCCAGGTAGTCTGGTTTTGATACCTGCGTTAAAAAGTCATGCCCTACGAAGCTATGGCGTAGAGAGTGATGCTCATTTCCAATGTGCCCCACCAGAACTCAAATTACATCACTTTTTGAAAGTAGAAAAAGAAAGTGACGATATCGGCCAAGTGATTGCCTTGTGTGCACATTTACGTGTTGGATTGCGTGGTGCGGTTGATGTTATTGAATTAATTCGCGAACCGATTGTTGAGCACATCGAGCCGGAAAGCCTCATGCATTCAACCGTTAAACAAATTCTTGCTGAGCTTAGCCAACCCACTACAGGAAGTAGAGCAATGGTTCGAGCGCTACTTACCCAATGTTTGATCGAGCTCTTAAGGCGACGATTAACAGTCGAAGATACTGAATTGCGTTGGATGGCTGCACTGCGTGACCCAGTTGTTTGGGCTGCATTGCGTGCCATGCTCGATGAGCCAGGCGACCCCCATACAGTAGAAAGTCTTGCGGAGTTAGTAAACATGAGTCGCTCTGCATTCGCAGCAAGATTCAATCTGGCCTACGGAAGCGGCCCTATAGAATTATTGCGCGAATTACGATTACGTCGGGCTGCCTCCTTACTGCAGGAGTCCGATTTACCGGTAAAACGTATTGCGCAAATGGTAGGGTTTAACAGCCGGACAGCGTTCAGTCGCGTTTTTGAACAAACTACCGGGCAAAGCCCCTCGGAATACCGGCAACAGGCAAGCAGTGATTGAACAAGTCTTGGCGCTATGGCGCAGCTGCGATTTATCTAAATAACAAAGCAACAAAGCAACAAAGCAACAAAGCAACAAAGCAACAAAGCAATTAACCAATTAAGTAATTAAGTAATTAAGTAATTAAGTAATTAAGTAACTCGGTAACTCGGTAACTCGGTAACTCAGTAACTCAGTAACTCAGTAACTCAGTAACTCAGTAACTCAGTAATCAGGATAGATCCGATCAATCATGGTTGAAACTCATCCTCTGGTTCGTTAAAAAAATTGACAAAAACCGGCCTAAAATCCTATTTATGAATAATATTGAATAATTTAGGCGATCACGGTTCAGTCGTCTCAGGGTGTTAGCAATGCCAGATCGAGCAAAATGTCATTTCTCGTCTTGCACGGCATTTTTAAGCATTTCAATACCCATCACCGATGATTCCAATATCGCTGCCTGATACTAAAAAGCATGGGTGATCAAAACGAGCACCAGCACTGGTGGGTATTCCGCGGACTTGCTTTTAGCAGAAATAGTCGCTTGTCAATCTTTAGGTGTATTGGTCATGGTGCAATTATAGGTGATGCGGTGAGGTCAGCATCTCTAACGGTAGCGCCTTGAAATAGTGTACCGTGTTCGAACCAGCTTTTTGGAGCGGCAGCACCCCAAAGCGTCTGGCGTTGCGGGTCTTTTAAATCCCATCGAATCGCTTCATGGTCTGGGTCGATGGTTTGGTAATCAGAGCAATAAATTTCAGTACGATGCCCATCAGGGTCCAGTATATAGAGGAAAAATGCATTTGAAATTCCGTGGCGACCAGGGCCTCTTTCAATATTGGTGACATACCCTGTGGTGGACATAAGGTCTAAAAGATCAATGATGTTTAATGGTGTTGGAACCCAGAATGCAACGTGATGTAAGCGAGGGCCACGGCCATTGGTAAAAGCAATGTCATGAACACCGCCTTTTCGATGTGCCCAGGCAGCCCAAAGACTACCGGATTCATTGTCTTCAGTGTATTCAGTTACTCTAAAACCCAATTCGTTGTAGAAAGCAACAGACTCATCCACATTGGGGCTAAAACAATTGAAATGATCAATTCGCAACGGTTTCACACCGTTATATAAAGCGTACTTTTGATGTATGGATTCAAGCCGATCCATACGCGCGTAGAACTCCAAAGGAATGCCGTGTGGGTCGCGTGTGCAAAACGTTTTTGATTGATAAGGTCGCTCAACCCACTCAACTGGCAAGCCACGCGCTGAAAACCAATGAGCGGCCCGCTCCAGATGCTCTTCATTGAACACTTTGAAGGCGAGTTCTCCGACTTCTGGTTCAGGGCCTTTCTTTATTACCAGGCAGTGATGGCCGCGTTCTTCCATAGCACGCAAATAGATTCGTTCTTTGTCTTCATCGGTCACTTGTAGACCCAATGTATCGACATAGAAGGCGCGACTTTTTGCAAGATCAGTAACGACCAACTCAACATGACTTAAGCGAAGTATGTTGAATGGTGGTTCGAATATAGGATCTGGTATCGGCATTGACTCGTTATCCTTGGCAGTAGCAAGTTGTACTGCAATGTAAAATAATAGTGGGATTAAACACCAAGTTGCGGAATGCGATGTTCACCTAAAGCGAACGCAACATTTTTGGTTTCCATATAAAAATCAAATGACCAATCGCCACCATCACGACCAATACCACTTGACTTTACACCTCCGAAAGGTGTTGGTAGATGTCGTATGTTTTCAGAGTTTACCCAGATCATTCCGGCATCCATTGAATCTGAAAAGCGCATGGCTCTGGATAGATTTTCTGTCCACAGGTAACCGGCCAGGCCGTATATCGTATCGTTAGCCATTTCAAGTGCTTCCGATTCGGTTTCAAATTCCAGCATGGTAAGGACTGGGCCGAAAATCTCTTCCTGGCTAATACGCATACTGGATTTTGCGTTGGAAAAAAGTGTTGGTTGTACAAACCAGCCCTTGTCTCCGATACGCTCACCACCCGCTGCGACTTCAGCACCGTCATGGCGTGCGATGTCCATATAAGACATCACTTTATCGAAGTGGATTTTATGAATCATCGGGCCAACTTCCGTGGCTGGGTCTAGAGGGTGACCGACTTTGATGTTGTTGACACGTTTAATCAGTTTTTCGCGAAACTCGCTGGCGACACTTTTTTGTACCAGTAAGCGGCTGGATGATGTGCACCGCTCACCGTTTAAAGAGTAGATCATGAAAATGGCAGCGTCTAAGGCTCGATCAAGGTTGGCATCGTCAAAAACAACGACCGGATTTTTACCACCGAGCTCCAGATGCAGTCTCTTAAGGGTGTCAGCGCCTTGCTTTGTTATCATTGAACCTGTGCGGCTTTCACCAACAAATGAAATCGCTTTAATGTCGGGGTGCTCGGTTAATGCTCGACCGGTATCTTCACCAAAGCCATTTACCAAATTCCAAACACCGTTGGGCAAGCCCGCTTCATGCGCTATCTCTGCCAATATTCTCGCCGTTAATGGTGAGAATTCAGCAGGTTTGTGTACCACAGTGCAGCCGGCCGCAAGGGCGGGAGCGATCTTCCAGGTAGACAACATAAACGGCGTGTTCCAGGGAGTGATGACGCCAACGGGGCCTATGGCTTGTCTGGAGGTTACATTCATGTGTGAAGGAGTTGGTAATGATTTACCATCTCGTGCCCCCGGCGCTTGATCTGCAAAAAAGCGAAAGTTCTCAGCGCCACGAAGTGCTGCTTTAGACATAAATCGCAAGGCTTGTCCTGTATCCCAGCTTTCGCAAAAGGCGATTTCTTCGGCACGCTCAACCACCAGGTCTGCGATGCGATGTAGAATCTCGCGTCGCTTTGGGCCAGGTGTGGAAGACCAATCTTTAAACGCTTTTTTTGCAGCTTTTGCAGCAGCATCAATATCATCTGCTGTTCCGTGAGCAACGGATGCTATAAAGCTTTCATCAACCGGTGAATGGTCATCGAACTTATTGCCAGTTGAACCAGGCCGAGTTTCACCATCAATAAGATTTAATATTCCGCTGTCTTTATAACGGGCCAGGTAAGTTTGCAGACTATTAATGTTCGCTCTGAGTATGTCAGATGCTTCGTTCATTTGTATTCTTCCAAAAGATGGAACTTGCCATCGGGTTTAAATTAAAAACTCAATCTGATATTAGAGCTTGGATTCAATATCTTTAGGTGTGAGAGGAATGAGCAGACCGTCCTGACCCACATGCAATTTGCCCTGCCAGTGAGGTTGTACTGCTTTCTTCCAGTCAGTTTCGCCAAAGGCTGGATCATCAGATGGAATTAAATGGGTAAGCGCAAGCGCCCCGGCCATAGAACGATTTGCTAATTTGGCAGCATCGTGAGCAAAAGTGTGTGATCGCATCCAGTGCTTCATTAGGCGATCATCTGTATTTCCGATACGGGCAAATAACGCTGGCAAAGCTTCTTCGAGCATGGCTTCGTGAATCAAGAGATCACAACCAGCTGCCCAATCGGCTAATGCGTCTAAGGGGGCTGTGTCACCAGAAAACACAACATGTAAACCAGTGGATTTAAATGAAAGTGCAAAGCAATCAACCAGTGGTGGATGCTGAACGCGCATTGCATCTACCGTTAATCCGTTAGACTCTATCACGCGACCTTCGTCGGTCACATGAATATTAACCAATCCACGCAAATCAGGTCGACCCTCATCTGCTATGCGCAGGTTGATGTCGGCCTGCATGGAAACCATGAAATTATCCCAGTACTGTTGCAGCCCGTCAGGCCCCCAAACATCAACCTTGTTTTTCAACCCGGCCGTCCATGCGGTGTGTATCAACGGGCCTAGTTCGAGGTAATGATCAGAATGTAGATGGGTAATAAAAATTATCGACAGCTCTTTGAGCTGCATATTCTGATCAACTAGTCCACGGGTTACCCCAAGCCCGCAGTCAACAACAATCTTTTGTTGATTGATACACAGCAAGTTTGATGTAGGCATAGACGAACCCGGGCGAATGGCGGGCCCACCCTTTGAACCGAGTAACGCAACAAAAGAATCTATAGGCATAGCGTTAAACAGCACTAAAGCCGGCGTCTATTGCGGATAAAATGGTGTTGACGTCCGTTTCTGTCAGTACCAACGGTGGTGAAAGGATAAGATTGGGCCCAGATACCCTTACCATTGCGCCTGAGCGATATATGGTTTCTTGTATGGCGGCTGCCGTTTTGGCATCGATCGGTGTTTTGCCGTCACGATCACTCACCATTTCAAGTGCAGTCATTAGCCCATGACCACCGCGTACATCGCCAATCAGTGAGTGCTTGTGCTGAAGAGCTAAACATCCTTCATACAATTGAGTGCCTCTGGCCGTTGCATTTTCAATCACATTCAGCCGTTTTGTTTCTGCAAGACAAGCCAGTGCAGCGGCAGCACCAACTGGGTGACCTGAGTAAGTATAACCGTGACCAATTTTGGCCGATGGGTTATCTTCAAACTCTTTGACTATTCTTTCGCCAAGCATTACAGCGCCAAAAGGGAAAAAGCCATTAGTGATTGCTTTAGCGGTACACATCATGTCCGGTTTCACTCCCCAGAGTCGTGCACCAGACCAAGCGCCGGTCCGCCCATAAGCGGTAATCACTTCATCAGTTATAAATAGAATGCCATGATCGTTGCAGATCTTTTGAATCATTGGTGCAAAACTTTTATGTGGCGGGATTACGCCGCCAGCCCCGAGAATGGGTTCCATGATAAAAGCGGCGATTGTGCTTGGTCCCTGAAATTTAATTTCATCGACAAGCGCTTCTACGCATAGCTGAGCCAATCGCTCTGGATCTGATTCGTTAAAGGGATTACGGTAAGTGTAAGGCGCAGGTATGTGAAAACAACCAGGTAGCAGAGGTTCATAGGCTTCGCGAAATGGAGCGTTTCCGTTAACACTCGCACCACCCAT
>CALHRQ010000193.1 GCA_938038175.1 uncultured Granulosicoccaceae bacterium
TAAATTTGCCTGGAGCCATCGCCAATTCAATTATGTATTGATACTGATTGGTGCGGCGCGTGACAAGACAGTTGCAAGTAATAAAGCTAACACTGATAGTGGCAAGCCAAACAATGGCACCACAGCTAGTGACAATGCCTCAACAATTAGTAACACCGAATCTCAGAAGTACATACATACATTGGCGCAGATGCATGCCTTGGCAGCAGCACATTTCACAACAGGGTTGACTGCCTATTTTTTTGCACTCGCTGCACTAGGTTGGTTTATTAACGCCTGGCTTTTCATAGTAGGCACTATTTGGGTGATGATGGTCCTGATTCGACGTGCTTTCTTCTCAGCTTTTGGTCGTTTGCTTGGAAGCATGAATTGACTTTGCAACGGTTCGGTAATAAATCGATTCAGCGCTTATCCGAACACGGTTCCACGGTTCTATGAGTAAACGCAATTCTATTCTATTGCTATTTCTTGCTGAAATTGCAGTGATGGGTTTGTGGTTTGTGTCATCAGCCGTTGCTAAAGATATGGCGGCCGATGTGCAGCTCACTGAGATGCGTTCAGCGTTGCTGATTTCGGGTGTCACCATCGGGTTTGTGTTGGGGGCATTGCTGTCTGCTGTCTCTGGTCTGGCTGATCGATATGACCCTCGCCGGGTATTGTGTGTTTCCGCACTTTTGGCAGCTATGGGTAATGTGTCAGTACTCGCTTTTTCGCCTGATCATATTGCCGTATTTGCACTTCGTGTATTTACAGGTTTTTGTTTAGCGGGTGTGTATCCGGTCGGGATGAAAATCGCTGTAGGTTGGGGTACTAGCGATCGAGGCTTTTTGGTGGGCTTGTTGGTTGGGGGGTTAACACTGGGTTCAGCAGCGCCTCATTTAATGGCCTACCTTGGTGGAGCAGATTGGCAGCTAACAACTATTTTCGCAAGCGTCGTTGCAGCACTGGGTGCTTTGCTGGCTTTATTTGTTACTCTTGGGCCTGAACACGCAACTTCACCACGATTTGAATCTGATGCTGTATGGCTAGCCTGGACAGATAAACGAATCAGGCTTGCGTTTATTGGTTATTTTGGCCACATGTGGGAACTGTACGCAATGTGGGCCTGGTTAAGCGTGGCTTTGTTCGCATCATATCAATCGCAAATGCCGTCTGATGAAGCCTTATCTCTGGCAAAGTTGTCCACCTTCATTTGTATTGCGGCAGGCGGGTTAATGTGCCCGCTTGCAGGTCTGGCCGCTGATCGAATTGGTAAAGTCATGGTGACTATTGTTGCCATGGTTACCAGCTGCTTTGCCGCACTGTTAACGGCATTTGTGTTTGATGGTTCTGTCTGGTTAGTGTTTTTTGCCGCTGTTTTATGGGGACTATCGATTATCCCTGATTCTGCACAATTCTCGGCGCTTGTTGCAGATTATGCCCCGCCCGATAAGGCGGGCAGTTTGATGACCTTGCAAACTGCATTGGGCTTCTCACTCACTATCGCAACGGTACAGTTAACACCGTGGTTAGCGAGTTTGGTGGGTTGGGCTGGTGTTTTTGTGGTTCTGTCACTTGGGCCTTTGCTGGGGATTTTATCGATGTTTCGTCTGATGGTCCTGCAACGCCGATAAAATGCGCCACATTGCTTGCGATGGTTTCTCCTCCTGAGTGTAGATTTTTAACCTATTTAGCGCTGTAAAAACAAAGAATGCGGAAAGAAATTAATCCCGTTTTAATCCCATTCTTGTTACTGCCTTATATTAAACGGAGTGGCTTATGCTACATTGGAAGCAGTAGCTGCAAAGCCCTGATCAGAGCACGTCCCTGTGCTTTATTAGTCTAGTAATTAAAAGCACCAACATTGTAAAGTAGTTGATTCTAATAGCTCAACATTTAACATCGGCGTGTTGAATAGAATCGCTTTATAAGGCTTTAGTGGTTAGTTGTTCTGCGATGTAATCAGCCTGCCGTATGGCTAATGTCACAATAGTCAATGTCGGATTTTCCGCAGCACCTGTTGTAAACTGACTACCATCAGAAACAAAGAGGTTGGGAATATCATGGCTCTGACCCCATTTATTCACAACCCCATCGCCAGCGTTTTCACTCATCCTGTTAGTACCCATATTATGTGTTGACGGATAGGGCGGTGTTGGGTGAGTTTGCGTTGCTCCAACAGCATCGTAAACAGCTTTTCCTTGTTGATAAGCATGATTACGCATAGCGATATCATTGGGGTGGTCATCAAAATGAACATTAGCTACTGGCATGCCAAGGTGATCTTTTTCTTCTGATAGTGTTATGGCATTAGTCTCCTGTGGCATATCTTCACCCACCAACCACATTCCGGCCATATGAGAATATGTATCCATTGCTGCTGAGAATTCACGACCCCAGGCTCCCGGATTTAAAAATGCAGCCATAAAAGCCGGGCCTATTGATAATGTTTCCATCTCATATCCACCAACGAAGCCTCTTGCAGGGTCATTGATCGACTCATCGGTGATGATGCCAGCCATGGTAGTACCACGGTACATGTGGACAGGGTTTTCAAAAGACGCATAGACAGAGCCTGTCATATGGCGCATGTAATTCTTTCCAACCTGGCCTGATGAATTGGCAAGCCCATCAGGAAAAAGTGAAGATGCAGAATTTAGTAATATTCTTGGACTTTCAATTGAATTACCCGCAACACAGGCGATACGGCATTTTTGCAGATGTTGATTGCCGTCTTTATCGGCATAAAGTACACCGGTGATCATACCGCTATCATCATGTTCTATCTTAAGAACATGGGCATGTTCTCTGACTTCCAGGTTGCCTGTGGCTTCGCCAAAGGGGATCTCTGTGTAAGCGGATGACCATTTAGCACCCATTTTACAACCTTGAAAACAGAAGCCTAGTTGTTGACAGGATGCTCTACCTTTCCATGGCTTGGAATTTATCGCCATACGACCCGTGTGGCAATCCTTGTAGCCCAGTTTGTCTGCACCAGCCTTCATCACTTTAAAGTTATTATTCTCTGGCAAGCCTTCAATACCATTGGTGCGGGTGACGCCAAGTTTGTCTTCTGCTTTGTCGTAGTAGGGTTCCAGATCCGCAAGTGTGATCGGCCAATCCAGTAAATTGGCGCCTTCTATTTCGCCGTATTCTGACTTGACTTTAAATTCGTGTTCTTGAAAACGCAGTGATGCACCTGCCCAGTGAACTGTAGAACCACCGACTGCTTTTACAATCCAGGCAGGCAGGTTAGGAAAGTCTGTGGCTACACGCCAGCTGCCTGATGTTGTGCGCATATCGGTCCAGGCAAGCTGTCCAAAGCTTGGCCACTCGTCATTTAAATAGTCTTGTGGAAGATGTCGGCCGCCGGCTTCTAATGCAACAACACTAATACCTTTCTGAGCCAGTTCGTTTGCAAGTGTTCCGCCACCGGCTCCGGTGCCAATTATTACAACTACAGAATCATCATTAATATCAAATGGTGCGCTCATGTGTAGTTCCTCAATTATTTTTTTTCGCTGAATGCAGATTCAGCACATGGGAAAACGGTTTAAAACAAAAAACGACCTATAGCCATTTAATGTCGTCAAAGCCTCGATACAGATAGCCACCTTTTTCAAAGGATGAACCTTCATATCCCAGTTTTTCCCAGACAGTTGCCTGGTTATATAATCCAACTACAAGTCCACCTCTAATGGTTTTGAAAAAATCCCCGGATTCTATTGAGCGTAGTAGCGCAACTCTTTCTGATTCCCAACCGGTTGCCAGATAATTAGCATGACCCGCATCGACTGCTGCCATATCAAGGGATGCAACACCGTCATCGATCAGTGTTCGGAATTCAGTATCTTCTGCTGCTTTGTCGTCGTGTCCTTTTACTGCAGCAGCGTAGAGATCGTCACCGAAGTTATCGTGTGGGTAGATGTCTCGTGCCATTTGAATAAGGGTTGTCATGGTCTCGGGTTTGAGTACTTTTAGTTCCATCGCCCAAGCTGCATCACTGGCTGTGATGAAAGATCCACCCAACATCAAACTGCTGCTCACAGCTAATGTTCGTGAAAGTAGCTGACGTCTGGTCAGCTTCATGAGTTCTGTTTTCGGTTTATGCTGCTGTAAAGATGTGTGCGGTATTATTCTTTCTGTACTCATGCTCATAAGTCCTCTTCATTTTAATTATGTCAATGGATTACTAATGGATACAAAGAATCTAATAAGGAATAGTTCTGTATTGTTTAACTCTTCGGTGCCTCCCAATTACATTATTTTCCAAACCCTTCAATTGAGACTGTGTTATTTAAATCTACCATGACGTTGTAGTACTTCGATATCGTAGCCATCAGGGTCTTTTATAAAGAAGAATTTTGCGATAAGGGAGCCGCCACTTTCAAATTCCACGATGTCTTTGGGATCGAAGCCCAGGTCTGAAATACGTTTATGCTCTGCATCAATGTTATCTACTGATACTGCAAGGTGGCCATAGCCATCGCCCAAATTATAAGCTTCGGTTCTGTCTTTGTTGATAGTCAGCTCTAACTCAAACTCTTGTTCTTTATTACTCAGATAAACCAGAGTAAATGAATCGAAATCGAGCCTGTCTGCTACATCTAGGTCAAATGCTTTTTGGTAAAAATCAACGGAGCGCTGCTCATTGAGAACGCGAATCATGGAATGGATTGTTTTCGCCATATTTGTTGCGCCTGAGTTACTTACGAGATCGAATCTGGTTGATGGATTTATTAAAGTGATTTGCCGTTTAGTCTATCTCAAGCTATTCATAACCAGATTTTTAAGAAAGATAAAAGTGATTTAGGCTTTTGGAGAACAATATTGCTCTCAGTAACTTCGTATTGTCAATTCACTTAACACGTGTTTTGGCGGTGACGAGGGTGGCGGATAACCTCAGGAGCAAAAGTAGACCATTGAGTTTGGGGAAAGTAGCGCTTGAAGAAAGAACGGATTTTGTGAGGGTGGGTTGCCTCAGCTAAAAGGTGTGGTGAGGATAAATAATTTCCTTTGAAATAATCCCTTCAGATGAATGATGTCAAGTAAATTCGAGTATTTGATTGAAATGTGGTGCTATATACACCAGTACACCTGGCGCTTTTAGTTTATTTGTCGAAATCTTTGCTTGGTTGTGGCAAGGCAGTTTGTGACGCTCTATCGTAGATATCCTTAGTCACGCTCTAGCGAGGTAAACGCTTCAAATTGCCAATTACGAATCGCTAGTACCATTGTGGTTCCCTGGCGTTCATTGGTATTGAGTTTACGTTCTTGACGGTTAGTGTCATCAAACAACTGACCGACAGTTTCCAGTCGGTCGACAAGTTGTTTTCGAGCAACAAGAGAAAGATCTCCGTTTTTTACCAGCCTAAGACAGCCATCTTCATCGAAATTACTGTCGAAAAAAGCTGACTGTACTTGAGTCCGGAAAAAGTGTTCAATGGGGCCATCGGGATGCCAGTTAAAATTACTGGCAATAAGAGGTTTTATTCGATTACCGGGTAGTAGCTCTATAAGCTTCATTTTGTCCAGCTTGGCGAGTTCCAGGATCAACTCTGGCTCAGTAAGGTTATAGCGAGCAATTATGTTATCGAACGTCCAGTGGTTGACAACGCAATAAGCGACCAATAACAAGTGACGATTATTGACAAGTTCTGTCTCCTGCGGGATGCTCAGACCCTCAAGTTGAGCATCCTGTGTATCGCTCATAATAACGAGGTCGCTAATATCAAGCTTTAGTAACGCACAAATTGCATCCATTCTTTTAAGTGACATGTTGTCTGATGCAAACATCTGCTTTATGGCAGATTCGGATAAATCGAGCTCATCGGCAAGTACGCGATAAGTAATGCCTTGTTTTTTCAATTGCCTTTTTAGTTCGGCCATGAGGCGTGTCGATCTTGCCATGTTAATCGGTCTCTAAACGAAAAAAGAGTTTTGTATAAACGCTATTGCCGTCATACAGTAATGTAGTGTGTCGTAAACACGAAAAACCCGGCAATGCCGGGTTTGTTTTTATTACTTTTTAGTACATCGTTGTATTTCTTCGAATACTCAGGTGGTCGATGCTGAAGGCTTTTTAGCTTTCTTTTTCTTTTTCTTCTTTGGTTTGCTCTTTTTATCAGTGTTCTTTTTAGATGTGCTCTTAGAGCTACTCTTGGAGGTGCTTTTAGAAGTAGTGCTTGTGGTTTTTTTCTTTTTCTTCGTACTTGACTTGGACGATTTAGCTTTCTTTTTGGCGGCCGCGTAAGCTTTATCGTCACCAGAAACAGCACCTTTTGTCAAAGACAAGTAGCGCTTGTTCTTCTTGATTAGAGCGGGGCCAATACCTTTTACATTCAAAAGGTCATCGATATTTTTGTATTTCCCGTTTTTCTTTCGAAACGATACGATGGCTTCTGCTTTGATCGGGCCAATTCCGATAAGATTTTGCTGGATGGCAGCGGCATTAGCCTTGTTTAAATTAACAACTTCTGCCGCTTGCAGTGGCGAAGCCAACATCAGCATAGAAACAAGAGTCAGTATAAAGGCAAGTCTGGATTTCATGTTTTAGTGATCCTTTTGTTGGTGCGATATCGTCGCTTGAGTCACAGTAATATGATATCAGTATGGTATTTATCGGGCTGCGAACCGTTGATCTTTCAACACAATTCACTTTTATTAACAGCAACTGTCCAGTTTTGCTACTTGGCTAACTAAACCTGTTCGATTGATTTCAATCTGGGATAGACCGATTTTTCGCTTCCGTCAATAAATCATCAGGGAAAGTGTTCTCGTAGAGGCTCTCACGGTGGGTTTTTCGAAATTCAATTAACTCATCCAGTGCGTTTTTCAATTCTGCATTGGCGTACAAACGATGTATTTCGATTACCCAACGGTACTCTGAAGCTCTGTATGTCTTTTTAGGTTTACCCGTTTGCTTTTTTTGCAGGGAATTGACAGCGATATCGCTATCGGCGCTAATGCCATTAGCGTCCATGCTATGAGGGTTGTTATTGTTGGAACCCTGGTTCTTAATTGAGAGGCTGCGATTGTCTATGTCCTTAGATCTGCGGCTTCCGATTTCTATGTTTTCTTTGAGGACCAGGTTGTTACTTATGCCAGATTCAGGCCCTGGTGCAGGTGCAGGTGCTTGAATGGTCTCTGGGAGCTGAGTAATTGCAATTGACCTGGCACTTTTGGTTGCATTTAATGCACTTGCATCTTCAGCCTTGATTTGATTCAATTCGACTATCTGCCTTTGGGCTTGCTTTGGCGGAGCAGCAGAAGTCAGTGGTGCAACGCCAATAACTGTGTCTGTTGTATCCGAGGCAATTGATGACGTTGAAGCGGTCTCTGATGACTCCATAATTTCTCTTTCAGCAAGTTCTGCTTCGGCATTTGTTTCTGCTTGAATGCTTTTTTCTACTATTGTTTCTGATGGTTGCAATGTAGGCGAGTGGGTTTCTAACGTGCTCGAATCAAGGTTTGCTCCGGGTGTGCGCATAATAGTTGGAACTAATATGACACCGAGCAGTATGACTGCAGCGGTAGCCATAAAAGGGGCAAACTTCCGAAATTTTACATTATCGGATCTGTTTGGTTTCTGATTTTCTAGTAGTGCAAGGTGTGCCATATCAAGCACAGCCATATCCATCACATCAGAAGGTGTCTGTTTTTCGTTAGAAAACAGATTTTCCATATCGAGATCATTTCCACGTATATTGTCTTTGTTGCTCATACGGTCTCTCGCAAATATTCTCTCAATTTAATGACTGCATAGCGCAAACGGCTTTTAATGGTCTCTCGCGTACTGGCGCATGTGTCTGCTATTTCGGATAACGACATTCCCGCTACGTGATGTAGCAATACAGCATCTTGTTGCGCTTGAGGTAGAGTATTGATGGCTTTTTGCAATGCATCTGTGCTTTGAGTAATTTGCGCAAGTTCGTCAGGAGTCAGTGGCTGTTGAATAGTTGTTATCTGAGTTTCACTGGTGTCAACAAATTCCACGGTTAGCGATTGTGATTTGTTTGATCGGTAATAGTCTATTACCCGGTTGCGCGCGATGCGGTATAGCCATGAACGAAAAGGTGCTGACGGTGTATAGCCGTGTCGACTGCTAATGACACGTGCCCAGACATCCTGATATAGCTCGTCCGCGATGGATTTATCACTACACTTTTTTAATACGTATTGGTACAAAGCTTTTTTATGCCGATGGTAAAGCTGTTCAAAATCTCGTATTTCTCCATTGGCATAGCCGAGCATCAACTCAGCATCGCTTGGTTCAGTAGCGTCTCTGTTTTCCTGAGGCAGGTTCATAAAAATGACCGTATCATGGGGCCATGCACAACAATGCGCATGGCCCAAGTAATTAGTCTAGCGCATTGACACCGGCTGTTCATAATCGCTCAAGGATTCTGCTATTTTCACGAGCTGTACAAATTCTGAGCGGTACCCGAATGAGTCAGCACCGATCGATCCTTCCGCCAGAGAGAGTGCGTCAGGAAAACCAAAGTCCGGTAGATATTTGCTGTTGCTGAGTAATTCACCAAAGCCTGCCACCGCTGCAGAAAACCGATAGTTATCTGTTGTCTGGTCTAGTTGCTCGATGACATCATCAGAATGAATAATCCTTGAGATTAACTGGCTTTTATCGCTATCAGGCTTTTTGTAGCGTAATCTTAATTCAGCAATCTCACCTAAATTATTTATGTCAATGATTTTATTGCCGTAACGCAGAGGGCTGTTACGATTACTGTCATCGCTGTGCAAGGCAATTTCGTATAGCGCAGTTACAGTGTGACCTGCGCCAATTTCACCGGCATCTACCTTGTCGTTGTTAAAGTCCTCGTTAGCTAATATACGATTAACATATCCGATTAAACGGTATTCACTGACCACAGCAGGGTTAAATTCGATTTGAATTTTTACATCTTTTGCGATGGTTAGTAGTGTAGCAGTGAGTTCTTCAGCTAGCACTTTCTGTGCTTCTTTAAATGTATCAATATAGGCATAAGCACCATTTCCGGTGTCGGCCAGTTGTTCCATTAGATGATCATTGTAGTTTCCGGTGCCAAAGCCAAGCGTACTTAGTGCGATACCTGATTGACGCTTCTTTTCAATAAGCCGGGTTAGCGTCTTGATGTTACTGATTCCGACGTTAAAATCTCCATCGGTTGCCAGGATAATGCGGTTGATGCCGTCAGGATCAAGGTTCTTCTCAGCCATGCTATAGGCTAATTTAATCCCGGCCTCTCCATTGGTTGATCCTCCTGCGGACAGCGATTCCAGAGCTTTGGATATTGCCCTGTGATTGTTACCATCGGTGGGTTCGAGCACAACACCTGAAGCACCTGCATAGACAACAATACTGACTTTATCTTTTTCGGAGAGGCTTTTAGATAATAATTTTATTGACGATTTAAGCAGCCCTAACTTGTTGGGTTGGTTCATAGAACCTGAAACATCTAATAAAAAGACAAGGTTCGCTGCTGCTCGTTCTGTATTGTCTACTTCAAAGCCTTTAAGACCGATATGCAATAGTTTTAGATTTTCACTCCAGGGAGCGTTGCCCAGTTCGGTGCTTATTGAAAAAGGGGTTTCAATATCTTCAGGTGTATCGTAAGAATAAGAAAAGTAATTCATCAACTCTTCAATGCGTACTGAATCAACGGGGGGCAAGGAGCCCGCATTTAAAAAGCGTCTAACGTTAGAATAAGCGCCCGTGTCTACATCAATACTGAAAGTTGAGGTAGGTTGATCCGATACCTTGACTATAGATGTAGAGGGTATTTCAGCGTATTTTTCAGATGTTTGGCTGCTTGCGATATACTCTTGTGCGAACTGGCTTTCCAGTACTATCTGAGGTGACTGAGGTGACTGAGGTGACTGAGAGTACGATGGTGGAATGATCCTATGCGCTTCTGAATGTATTTGTGCTTTCTGCTGAATCGTCTGACGAATAGGGTTCGTGTTTGTATCTGCTGCGGATTGTATCTTTGGTTTGGTTTGTCCCAATTTGGTCTGCCCCAATAAAGAGACTTCGTTTGTAGTCTCAGCATTTAGCCCATCGGGTGCAGTAACGCCTGAATCTGAGTCGTACACCGTAGTGTGAGTACTGGATGAACAAGCCACAGCACCTAGACACAAGGTCATTGCTGAAGCAATCGAGCTAATTTTGATCGTGTTTCGCATTTTTTTTCCCTGAAATATGAGCGTTCAAGAGTTAAAACGCAGCAAATTTAAAAATGGGGTTAAATTAATTTTAAAAATTTGCTCTTAAACGTGAATCGATGCATGAAAAGCGGACAGACTGAGTATCTGGAGTACAAGGACATCTTAAGGGCATATCAAGATATGAACAACCAGAGCTGGCATTCCGCCGCAGAAAAACAACTGGGAAGCAGGTTGGTTTTAAGACAGGAATTGGGCGGTGGCGATTTTGCTCAAGCCTACCAAGCACAACTTGAGAACGGTGAGTTTGTATTTATTAAAACGCATAAAGATCCACCTGCGAATTTTTTCAGTACTGAAGCAGCCGGTCTTAATTGGCTTGCTGACACGGGTGTTATCAATGTACCTTCGGTGTTGGCCTGCTGTGATTCACCACCTTATCTTGTACTAAGCTGGGTTGATCTGGGACCACCCACTAAGCATGGTGAGTCAGAGTTTGGTCGTGCTCTGGCAGCACTACACAAAGCACCATTTTCAGCCTTTGGAAGACCAGACCTCAATACGACAGGCAGCCTGGCAGTACCAAACAATCCTTGCGAGACCTGGTCAGAATTTTACGCGACACAGCGCTTGTTGCCCCTGGCCAAGATTGCTTCCGAACGAAATGCACTGCCTGACAATACTGTGACAATGCTTGAGTCTGTTGCTGCACGGCTATCTGAATTTGCTAACGATTCTAGTAACCCGAGTCTCTTGCACGGTGATCTATGGGCTGGTAATCGAGTGGTTGATAAGCGAGGTATTAGCTGGATTATCGATCCGGCTGCCCACGGCGGGCATCGGGAGTTTGATCTTGCCATGATGCGCCTGTTCGGCGGTTATGAGCAAGCTTGCTTTGATAGCTATAACGAGGTATTTCCACTTGAGATCGGCTGGCAGTCTCGAGTCGCATTGCATCAACTTGCTCCGCTAACAGTACACGCTATTAAGTTTGGTGGCTCTTATGCTTCAGCCACTCATAGTGCTGTTAGCCAATATTACTGAGTCAACAATGTTCAGCTTATCGTGTTCAATCAATGCGAATAGTCACTTTCACTGATTTTGTACAGACTATTGATGTTGAGTAAACGTGACACTATCAGTACTTTCGAGCCTCTATTATTGTGTCAACAGACTCGGACTTACGTCAATTTGTATGCTAGTTGGTGTATTCTTGGGTCCAGCTTAATGAGTATAAGAATCAATCATGCCTTCCCAAACTTCCAGTACCAAAAAAAACGCAATCACCATACTTGATGGCGGCATGGGACAGGAATTGCTGCGTCGCAGCAAACTTGAGCCGACCCCTATGTGGTCAGCCCATGTCATGCGCGAAATGCCTGAGGTTGTACGGGATCTGCATGTAGATTTTATTCGCGCTGGAGCAAAAGTGATAACCATCAATGCTTATTCTGTTACACCTGAACGTCTTGAGCGTGATGCGGATGTCGCAGACTTTGAGCAGCTACAGCAACTGGCTATTTCGCTTGCACGTGAGGCACGCGATATTGCCGCTATAGAAGGTGTTCGGATAGCAGGCTGCTTGCCTCCATTGGTAGCAAGCTATCGGCCTGATGTGTCACCGGATGAGAGAATCATGCGCACCAACTATTCTCGCATAGTGGAGCAGCAAGCCGACGCAGTCGATCTTTTTATCTGTGAAACCATGTCGGCTATTGAGGATGCCAGAGTATCGGCAGAGTGCGCGAAGAAATCAGGTAAACCAGTGTGGGTAGCGCTGAGTGTAGAGGACAATGATAAAGCGAGACTTCGTAGTGGCGAAAAGTTAACTGATGCTGTAGCAGTGTTGGATAGAATTGACGTGGATGCAAAGCTACTCAATTGCAGCCAACCCGAAGCTATCAGCGCTGCATGGAGTGCGCTGGCTTCAGGAATAGACAGGAAGCTTGGAGCCTATGCCAATGGTTTTACGTCAATTTCAGCACTTAAACCAGGTGGGACTGTTGACGAGCTCAAGTCCAGAGTAGATCTTGATCCAGCCAACTATGCCCAATTTGCGCTTACTTGGGTAGAGCAGAATGCAGCAATTGTGGGTGGGTGTTGTGAAGTTGGGCCAGAGCATATCGCAGCTGTAAGAGAGTTGTTATTGAAGCACGAATACAGCCTGCTCTGATTGCTAAATGGCGTACTTGATTGTTGTTCTGTTTTTTTTGATATAGTTTAAGCCCCAACTCATTACATCAAGGTTCAAGGATGAACCCAGTCTGTCCCAGCTGCGGAGCCAGATGCTCTGTAAAACACGGCCGTTTCTACCGTTATGACGATGCGCAAACCATTCAGCGCTATCGCTGCACGGCCTGCGGTAAATGC
>CALHRQ010000194.1 GCA_938038175.1 uncultured Granulosicoccaceae bacterium
TAACCGCAGTGACCTTCAGAGAGAGGGCCACTGGCTGCTGCTACATCACGGGAGGAGTGCTTGTTTGCGTTCATTCTACGCTGCCCTGAAGCACAATTTTGTGCACTGGGTGCTTGCAACAATGCAAATTCAAGTTAGGCGAGATTCAGAAGATCAGCTGGTACCGTTTTTATCTTGCGATTCAACCAGACGGTATACAGTCCCGCAGTACGAGCACGAAGCCTCAGGCGTGTCTTCCAGTGGTATAAAAACGCGCGGATGAGAATTCCACAATGGTGCATCAGGCATAGGGCAATGTACTGGCAGTGCGTCACGAGTGACTTCGATAACGGCTTGTTTTTTGGTATCTGTCATGTTGTTGGTTTTTCCTGGTCTACTTTGTACTGTTGTAAGCTATTGGAGTCGAGTGTGTGTTCCGACTATTGCTCTTCGACTATTTCAGCCTATTTCTGTGGGCAATAATTGTCGACAATTGATATCGACTTCCTGCATCGTCCACATAGTCGACTACTTTCATCGAATATTTTTTTACCCACTTGTGTCATCCATGCAGGTCGAATATTTCTGCCCACAACTCGATGACCTGCTGTTTTATATTTTCGATAACCTCATCCACCAGCACTACTGGCCCAAGCGATTGCAATGATTGCCGATGAAGCAAACTGCGAAGTTCTTTGTAATGCGACTGCAAGGTTTCGCAATTTGTCTCGCTGACTATGCCCGCTTCTGCAAACGCCTCCAGAATACGAATGTTATCTGAATATTGTACTAGTTCATGGCGTTGTTCGGCATGCGCAAGTGCAAGGAATTGCACAATAAACTCGATGTCTCCTACACCGCCAGGGTCATGTTTCAAGTGCATCTGACCATCACCACCCGTTTTCAGGTTATCTCGCATGCGTTGCCGCATATTGGTTACATCATCACGCAATTGCAAGGTATCGCGAGGCAAGCACAGTATTTCCCTGCGAATACGTCCAAAATCGTCGGTAATCTTCTCACTGCCCATGACTGCTCTTGCGCGGACAAGCGCTTGATGCTCCCACGTCCAGGCATCGTTCTGCTGATATTGTTTAAAAGCCTCAAGCCCCGTGACCAGCACACCCGATTGACCGTTAGGTCGTAGTCGTAAATCGATATCGTAAAGCACACCTGCCGGTGTGAGCGTACTCATGAAATGTACAATTTTCTGGGCAAGCCTTGCATAATAAAAACCATTATCAACTGGCTTGTCGCCATCGGTTTGTTGCTGCGAACCCTGGCTGTTATGTAAAAACACAAGGTCGAGATCCGAACCATAACCCAGCTCCAGACCGCCAAGCTTGCCGTAAGCGACGATCGCCACCTCGGGAACCATTGTATTGCCGTCCACAACACAAGCCGGTTTACCGTGTTTCAATACCAGCGGCGCTTCAACAAGAACATAAACCGCTTGTACAACTGCCTCTGCCAACCAGCTCAGCTGATCGCTGACGCGCATCAGTGGCAAATCCTCTATAAGCTCTGCAACTGCAACCCTAAGCTCTCTTGCCTGCTGAAACTGGCGCATCGAATCCATCTGTTCATCAAGCTCCAGCGCCTTCAAGCGCCCAGCTTCATGCATAGCCTCGGCCAGCAATTGCGCTTTGTCGGGTAGAGTATCAGCGGATGTATCTCGCAGCAATTCGTCTATCACGATAGGGTGTCTTGCTACAAATTCTGCGACCCAATCACTGCGCGCAAACAGTGTCACCAGCCGAGCGAGCGCTGGAGGCCGCTCAATTAAAATCTGCAGATAACCGCTACGCCCTGCCACCTTCTGGACTAAATTAAGGCATCGACGCAAACAGGGTGCAGGCTCATCTTGCTCAAGACAAGCATCGATGAGCAACGGTAAAATACGATCTAATCTGCCCTGAGCGCGTGCCGTGAGCCGTTGATAAAAACCACCACGACACAAGCCGATAAGATTCTCCATCAAGCCAGGTTCAGGCTCGATACCCAGCGCAACCATTGCCTCATTGGCAGCGCCCTCTTCGGTTTCAATAGAACTAATAACAGCCCAGGCAACAGCGGCTGTATTTTCATTTTCTGAACCTTGATGGTTTGCTACATCGCTGCCTTCTGCTGCGTCATCCCAATCTGAAAACAAATTATCGAAACGTTGTGCCACAACATCGCGATGCCTTTGCAACTGCAACGTAAAAGACTCCCAGTCAGCAAAACCCATCATATAAATAAGCCGCTGTTTATCTTCATCTGCACTGGGCAGGGTATGTACTTGCTGATCGCGCATGCATTGCAGAGCGTTTTCAATTTTTCGTAAAAAATCGTATGCCCTGCACAACAGCTGGACATCTTCTGCTGGCATCAACTTCATGTCGTTCAAAGTGTGCAGGATGACTTTGATCGGTCTTTGACGCAAGCGCTCCTGTCGACCACCACGTACCAGTTGAAACGCCTGACCGATAAATTCTATTTCACGGATTCCACCAATACCAAGCTTGATATTTTGCTGCATTGACTTTTGTTTGACCGAGAGCGCGATTTTTCTTTTAAGCTCACGTAAGGATTCTATGGCGCTGTAATCGAGATACCGGCGGTAAACAAACGGGCTTAACAGCTGATTGAAAGCATCGAGGTTTGCTTTATCAAAAACGATCGGGCGCGCCTTGATCATAGCGTAGCGTTCCCAGTCACGCCCTTGTGTCAAGTAATACTGTTCAAGGCCAGCAAAGTTCATGACCAGCGGGCCACTTTCGCCGAAGGGACGTAAGCGGGTATCAACGCGAAATGCAAACCCATCTTCTGTCACTGTACCAAGCAGGCGTGTCGTTAGCTGTGCAACTTGTCTGAAGTAATCACGGTTTTCAACCGATCGCTTACCATCACTGTTACCATTTTCTGCAAATAGATAAATAAGATCAATGTCTGAAGAGACATTGAGCTCCTGCCCGCCAAGTTTACCCATGCCAAGCACCAGCATAGACTGCACATTGCCATCAACATCCCTCGCCTGCCCGCAGCGCTTAGCTATCGATTGATGTGCCCACTTGGAGGCAACCTGAATGCATGCATCAGCCATTGAAGACAAGGCAAGCAAGGTATCATCGAGCGAATCCAGGCCGAACAGATCACGCCAAAGAATGCGCAGCATCTCTCGATGCCGAAACACACGCAGGGTTTTAATCTGTATGTCCTCGCTGAGCGCCGTTACGCCATTGCTCAACTCAAGCGCACTGCAGGCATCCTCTATTTCGGCAGTAAGCATTGGCACTGTCGGTGACGTAGTTGCAGGCTCAAACGCAGCCTCATTGAGTAGGCTTTCCAAGCTTTCAGGATAACGTTTACAGATGCCCATAAGGTAGGGGCTTAAGGCAAATAGCTCGGGCAGCTTTTGCTCAAGCTGATACTTCACGATCAGTGCTTCTATCCCACCTGCGGCGCTGTCACCCGATGCGCCACCCCCAGCGTACGTAGCACGCAAACTTGCCAGCACCTCGCCAACATTGGTTTGAACAGGCTCTACCAGCAGGTCATTTAACAAGTTTTGGATCATAGTCACAGTGTAGCTGTCTGATACACGACAAGGGCAACGCTTAATGTATCATTCACCTATGACTCTACAGCTTGAAATTGACGACGTTTGTGTACACTTGGGTAATGAGCACATTGTCCAGCACATGACTTTTGCGCTCGAAGAAGGTGATATTGCCTGCCTGTTAGGCCCCAGCGGCTGCGGAAAAACGACGATACTGCGCACTATTGCGGGGTTTCAGTCACCTACCTCTGGCCGGGTAAAGATTGCCGGAAAGGAAATCGCCAATGGACGCTCCGATGCCACGCCAGAGCAACGCCGGATTGGTATGGTTTTTCAGGATCTGGCTCTGTTCCCCCACATGAACGTGATCAAGAATATCCGCTTTGGCATGCAGGGGTTTTCAAGAAAGGAAGTCAGTCGGCGTGTAGACGAACTTTTAGACCTGGTCGGCATGCAGGACTATGCCAAAGCCTATCCGCATGAGCTTTCTGGTGGGCAGCAACAGCGTGTTGCATTGATTCGTGCAATGGCACCCCGTCCACCGGTGTTACTGCTGGATGAACCGTTTAGTAGCCAGGACACAGAACGCCGCGTGCAGCTGGCCCATGAGGTACGAGAGATTCTAAAGCGCGACGGCATCACCGCAATTCTTGTTACGCATGATCAATATGAGGCCTTTGCCATTGCTGACCAAATTGGTGTTATCAACGGCGGCGAGTTACATCAATGGGATAAGGCATATAATTTATATCACACACCGGCTAATCGTTTTGTTGCCGACTTTATCGGCGAAGGTGTATTTGTTTGTGGCAACACAATTGAAAACAATCAGATCCAAACGGAGCTTGGCATCATTCAAGGTGAGCTATCCAGTCAGTTTGCAGCTGGAACACAAATAGAATTACTGGTAAGACCTGACGATATTATCCATGATGACAAAAGCCCAACAAAGGCTACCGTTATAGCCAAGGATTTTCGTGGCGCCGGGCATCTTTACACCTTGCGAATGCCAGGAAGCACGCGATTACTTTGCCTTGCGCCTTCACATCATAATCATGATATTGGGGAACAGTTTGGGGTGAGGTTGAATCTTGATCATTTGGTTATTTTTAGTGATGAGAAAGTTTAGCGCCAGCTCAGTTTATTTATTCGCGTTAAACTTAGAAGTTACTTCTCAATCGTTTTAATGAGCAAAACTGGCTTTCAACGTTTCGAGCAAAATCACTGTTCTTGCCAGGTGCGGGGATTGTCACGAATGCCTGTGATCGTAGGATTCGTAAAGACATCGCAGATGTTATAAATCTCCAACCTCAATCTCACCACGTTCAATCTGACCATAACGCGTACCCCGCTCATTAGGGCAGGTACGAAAAATCCGCAATTGCCACAAAAATTGTTCTGGTTTTAAGCGTATGGTGTGCTCTATTGATTGGTTCATCGTCGCTGCATCAGTTACAGGATCCATGGTTGGATAGGATTGAAGCGGCTCCAGAAAATGGACATCAATAAGGTCGGAGTCGGTATTTAATAGACTCACCGTCGGGATAACGGTTGCATTAGTCTTTTTTACTATGCGCGGCAACATATTTAGCGTGGATTTCTGGTGTTTGAAAAAAGGTGCGAAAACGGAACCTTCTGCACCAAAATCTTCATCGCATAGGTAAATCATGGAAACACCTTTACCAAGTTCTTTAATCAAATTCCTTAAGCCTTCGCCTCTTGCCATAGGGTTATCACCAAAGCGGCTGCGTGAGCGCATAATCAACCAGTCA
>CALHRQ010000195.1 GCA_938038175.1 uncultured Granulosicoccaceae bacterium
CTCGTACAAACGGAAATAGTTCTGGAAAGTAATCGAAGCCAGCGTCTGATTCTCTTTTTGAATAGTGACACCTTCTTTAGCTTCTATTGCCTGATGCAAGCCATCCGACCAGCGCCTGCCAGGCATGGTACGGCCCGTAAACTCATCAACAATAATAATCTGATCATCCTTGACAATGTACTCAATGTCTTTTTTGTAGATTGCATGCGCCCGCATGGCCGCATTTAAATGATGCAATAGCGCAATGCGCGAGGAGTCATAAAGGCTCTCGCCTTCGTTCAATAGATCATTATCTATAAGCAGCGTTTCGATGGTGTCATGACCCGCTTCGGTCAGGTGTACCTGCTTACTTTTCTCATCGATGCTGAAGTCGCCTTCACCGTCTTCTTCTTGCTGCACTTTAAGCGCCGGCACAATCTCGTTGATTTTTTTGTACAGATCGCTATCGCCATCGGCAGGGCCCGAAATGATCAGTGGTGTTCTTGCTTCATCTATAAGAATGGAATCGACTTCATCGACAATCGCAAAGTTAAGCCCACGCTGAACTTTATGTTCCAGGCTATGCGCCATGTTGTCTCGAAGATAGTCAAAGCCGAATTCGTTATTGGTGCCGTAGGTTACGTCGCAAGCGTATGACTGCCGCCGCTCGTCAGTGCCCATAGCATTAACAATGACACCAACCGACAGCCCAAGAAAGTTGTATAGCTTTGCCATCCATTCAGCATCACGCTGGGCGAGATAATCGTTAACCGTAATAACGTGAACACCCTTTTCAGTTAACGCATTAAGGTAAACCGCTGCGGTGGCAACCAATGTTTTACCTTCACCTGTTTTCATCTCGGCAATTTTGCCGTTGTCCAGCACCATGCCACCAATAAGCTGCACATCAAAATGGCGCATATTAAGCGCGCGTGCACCACCCTCACGGGCAACGGCAAATGCTTCTGTTGTGAGAGATTCAAGGCTTGCACCATCGGCAAGGCGCTGGCGGAATTCTGTTGTTTTATCACGCAGCTCATCATCAGAGAGAGCCTGCATTTGAGGCTCCAGTGCGTTCATCGCGTCGACTTCGCCCGACAGGCGTTTGATCATACGATCGTTACTGCTGCCGACGACTTTTTTGACCAGATTAGCAAACATTAATTTAAAACCTTAGATTGGCGCATTGGCCAGATTAGCCTCTATACAGTATAGGAGGCGTGTAAACGTTATTATGCACTGCCACGACGGCGAGTGGATGAAAATTGACGGATCCATCGGTCAGTCATTCAAGTGCAGCTCGGCGTACTGCTGCCAGGCCAGGACAAGCTCGGATTCTCCTTTAGAACCATAAGAATCCAACCCAATATGCCACTTCCGCTTATCCTACATTGGACCTTTCCAACAGCCAAATCCAAAAGAGCACCACGCTTGGCAATAACGAGCAGCATGCCTGTTGTGCGCCGATCGTATGCTAGAACCTAGTTTAAAAATGACAGGCACCATCTCTAAATGGTTTGATATATGGGCCAATTGTCAATTTAAAAGTTCAGCAGCCTGATTCGCTTATGCACCATCCCTTTCCAGAGCAGGTCCATCCAGCACAGGTGTCGAATAGCTTAAGTTTTAATTTAAAGCTAAGCTGTATGACACGATAAGGTGTTTGAGAATCCATACGGTAATCAAAGCGGGCATTACTTGTATTAAATTTCATGAAATCCTTTAATGAGCTGATCAGCAACCCTGCCCAGAAAGCGATGCAGGAAAATCGCCGTATCCGGCAAGTTATTTCACGGATTGTGCCAGCGGAAATGCTTGAGCACATACAGTTTTGCCGCATTGACAACACCAGGGCAGAAAAAACCGACATTTCCAAGCTCAGGACAGATATTTCTGGTGGGCTACATCCTGGGTTTACCTATTCCGAAGATCGAAAACCGAGGCGTCGAGAATCAGGAATCCAAGAGCGAAGCGCTCACACAGGCAAGGCTAATAATCAAAACTTGAGTGTGACTGTCGATAGCGCAAGCTGGATTGCTAGATTGAGGTTCAGCTCCTCTCAGATACTGCGCGCTCTGGATGCTGAAGGTATCTACGCTACATCCATCAGCTGGCATGTAACCCCTGCCAAAGCGGTAAAAGCGAAACCGAGGCGTAAGCTGTTACGTACACGTTTGCGCAGCAAACATGCCGCAAGCATAGTGCAATCCACGGCGGCCGATATGGAAGAGGATGAGCTCAAGCGAGCCCTGCTAAAAATGGCGGCTCAGTTGGCGAAAGAGAAATAGCTATCAGGCGACCTTGTAACAAGATCGCTGATATCCAGCCAACACATGTCCAGCCAACTCATGCTAGCTAACTCAAGCCAATCAAGGTCAGCTTAAGTCAGTTTAGACCATACGATATGAGTAGGTTTGTTGAGGAATCTCTCTCTATCCGACCGCTTCCTGCGGCTGCGTGTATGAGATCGGAGCGTTTTTGACATCTTCAAAAACAACCTCTTCCCAAGCCGCTTGATTTTGTAGCAGCTCGCGAAGCAAACTGTTGTTTAACGAGTGGCCAGACTTGTAACCACTGAACGACCCGATAAGACTGTGACCCAGCAAGTACAGATCACCAATAGCGTCCAGAATCTTATGACGTACAAATTCGTTTTTGTAACGCAGGCCATCTTCATTAAGAACACGGTATTCGTCTATAACAATGGCGTTTTCCATACTACCACCCAGAGCGAGGTCCTTTTTCCGCAGGGCTTCGATGTCTTTCATGAAACCGAATGTACGTGCGCGGGAGATCTCGCGCACAAATGAGGTGGTAGAAAAATCCACTTCGGAAGTTTGTGGCTCGCCATTAAAGACCGGGTGTTCAAAATCGATAGTGAACTTTACTTTGAAACCGTTGAACGGTTCAAAGCGAGCCCACTTTTCTCCATCTCGAACTTCGATGGCTTTTTTGATACGAATAAACTTCTTCGGTGCACCCTGTTCGAGAATGCCGGCAGACTGCACCAGAAACACAAAAGGTGCAGCACTGCCGTCCATAATGGGCACTTCGTCGGCACTAACGTCGACGTAGCAATTATCGATTCCCAGGCCAGCCAACGCGGCCATTAGATGTTCGACCGTTGAAACGCGTACACCGCCTTTGCCCAGTGACGTAGCAAGCTCAGTGTCCTGCACATTCAGTGGGTGGCCAGGAATGACAACAGGTGGAGTGCTGTCAACTCTTCTAAATACGACGCCCGTATCGATTGGCGCAGGGCTCAGTGTCAAATACACTTTCTTGCCCGTATGCAAGCCGATTCCTGTGGCTCGAATGGTATTTTTTAGAGTTCTTTGTCTTATCACTGTGAATTCCAACTACATGTATTCAACTTTACGTACACACTATATAGCAGCTGATTGGACAAGCTGCCGAAATTACATGCTGCAAAGCCGGATTGGCTGAACGCCCAGCAAGGGCGCTCAACTCGACCGGTGCATGGTATAGGAACACGCGAGTACACTCCAGCTACCTTAAGCACTGGTAATCTGCGCGACTAATCTGCCTGTCTGCGCAAAAATGCAGGAATATCCAGATATTCCATATCCTGGCCCGCACCTGCAGGCTGAGATTGACCAGCCTGAGCCGTCCCACGCACCGTATTACTGCGAATTGCCGCAGGTTGTTCGTAGGCCTGTGCCCCCGAATCCCGATCATAACGGCTTGGAGTGTTGTAAGTCGGTGCACCGCTTGATCCCGCCGAAACACCACGACCACCACCTGCAGCCCCAGCTCCTGCGCTTACGACATTTACGGGACTGGAGCCACGACCATTGGCTGCAGTCGCTACCTGACGAATCGTGTTAGAACGAGCTTGCTGTTGACCAAGACCTGTAGCGACCACAGTAACGCGCAACTCTCCCTCCAGAGCCTCATCTATAGCGGTTCCTACGACGACTGTCGCATCATCTGCAGCAAATTGACGCACAACATTACCCACTTCTTCAAATTCGCCAATAGCCATGTCCAGGCCTGCGGTTATGTTCACAAGAATTCCGCGTGCACCGGCCAAATCGATATCCTCAAGTAATGGGCTTGAGATCGCCATCTCGGCTGCTTCAGTCGCCCGCTCATCGCCCCGACCGATACCAGATCCCATCATTGCGAGACCCATTTCGGACATGACAGTACGCACATCAGCAAAATCCACGTTAATTAAACCCGGATTTGTGATCAGCTCGGCGATACCCTGAACAGCACCCCGAAGGACATCATTAGCAGCGCGGAAAGCATCCAGTAAACTGATATTTTTGCCTAGAACGGATAAGAGTTTTTCGTTAGGGATTGTAATCAGAGAATCCACATGTGTGCGCAACTCATCAATACCAGACGCCGCTATTTGCATGCGCTTGTTACCTTCGAAAGGGAATGGCTTTGTTACCACAGCCACAGTGAGTACGCCCATTTCGCGCGCTATTTGCGCTACCACTGGAATAGCACCTGTGCCTGTACCACCACCCATACCGGCAGTGATGAAGAGCATATCAGTACCTTCAATCAGATCCTGAATACGATCACGATCTTCCATAGCAGCCTGTCTGCCAATCTCAGGATTGGCACCAGCACCAAGACCTTTAGTGATGCTTTGGCCGATATGCAATACAGTTTGTGCCTGCATGGCTTTCAATGCCTGGGCGTCAGTGTTGGCACAAATAAATTCAACACCCTCAATTCCCGAAGCCACCATGTGCTCCACAGCATTACTACCACCACCGCCAACACCGATAAGCTTGATTACGGGTGCGTCATTAATCGAATCTACGAGTTCGAACATAGTTAGTCCTCTTTGTCACTGTTTATAAAAATTTAAAATACAATGCATTCTGTCTGGCTTACCCAGTCAATCTAATGAGTCGGCTAAAAAAGTGAGTCGGCCATTTATCCGGCCAAACCAGTCACTCAATTAAATCGATCATATAAACCAAACAGCCCCCTTAAAAATTGCGTTTGAACCAGGCGGTCATTCGCCGCAGCAAACCTTCTTCAGTTTGCGTGTCGATAGAATGACTGCGAGGGCTTTGTCGGCTTTGTTGACCGAACAAAAGCAATCCAACGCCAGTTGCATGTATCGGGTTGCGCACAACTTCAGACATGCCCGTTACATGTTGCGGTACTCCTAACCGCACTGGCATATGAAAAATCTCCTCAGCCAGTTCTACAACTCCTTCCATCTTCGATGTACCACCTGTGAGAACAACTCCAGCTGCACAGGCTTCTTCGAAACCGCTACGCCGAAGTT
This sequence comes from uncultured Granulosicoccaceae bacterium, assembly GCA_938038175.1. Lineage (GTDB taxonomy): Bacteria > Pseudomonadota > Gammaproteobacteria > Granulosicoccales > Granulosicoccaceae > Granulosicoccus. Next base: position 5,261 of record CALHRQ010000195.1, read on the forward strand.
CCGCATGGACAAGTCCAATCAGTTCTTCGTACCGCGGTTCAACCACTTCTGCGAGTGTTTGTCTTGCTAAACGGCGCGCGGCACGATCACCGACGCCAGGAACTTCAATCATTTCGTCCGGGCTTGCCAACTGAGTTAAAGCGCAAGCGTGTTTGACTTTTATTTGCTCGGCAAACTGTGTTGGTGTGCGAAACGCCACCGCTATATCGTTGGTGACCTGATCACCAGCAATTGGAATAACAGCTGTATGTCTTATTGCTCCATCGGTAAAGACCGCAACATCAGTTGTTCCACCGCCCATATCCACCAATACAACACCTAAATCTTTCTCATCTGAGGTCAATACAGAGTGGCTTGATGCAAGCTGCTCCAGAATGATGTCTTCAACTTCCAGATTGCAGCGCCTAATACACTTAGCGATGTTTTGTGCAGCACTGATAGAGCCACTCACCAAATGCACTTTTGCTTCGAGGCGCACACCTGACATACCGATGGGCTGACGAATACCATCTTGATTATCAATAATAAATTCTTGCGGTATAACGTGAAGAATGCGTTGATCAGCAGGTATGGCAACTGCCTTAGCTGCATCTAGTACACGTTCCACATCATCGTTTTCAACTTCGTTAGTACGTATGGCTACGATGCCATGTGAATTCAAACTTTTAATATGGCTACCAGCAATACCCGCAAACACCGATCGTATTTGTACGTTAGCCATCTCTTCGGCTTGCCTTACTGCTTTTTGTATTGCAGTCACTGTCGTGTCAATGTTGATCACAACACCCTTTTTAAGCCCCTGCGATGGATGCGAGCCCAAACCAACAAGCTCGACTGCACCTTCAGCATCGATTTCGGCAACAATTGCCACAATTTTTGAAGTGCCAATATCCAGCCCAACAATCATCTGATTTTCAGTGTTGTCGACCATGATTTAACTCTGCCCTTTGCGCTTGTTACCAGACATTACAAGTTTCCCTGATCAGCTATTGCCCCTGAAAAGGCAAACCCATTGCTGTATCGCATATCAAATCGAGCTGGCTCACCTTTTAATGGCACTACCAGCCTTTCATACACATCGATAAAACGTTGCAGGCGTAATTCGTGTGACTCATACCCGAGCCGAACCGTGACTGCATTTGACAGGGTCAATGTTTGAGAACGCCTTTCATCCTCAACCAAGGCATCGATACTCACACCAAACAAAGACAAGGATTGTTGGTAGTGCCTATAAGCATCCAGTACCGCTTCATGCCGTCCTTCTGCGCCTGCAAGTTTTGGCAGTGAAGCAAAATTCTCGCGCCATTCAAGATACTGCGGATTATCCAGCTGCAACTGCGGTGGTTTGAACACCTCCATTGTTTTGGATACAAGCGCATCGTTATTAAAACGCGCAGCAGGCTCATGCTCTTCAACACTCACCATCAAGCGACCAGGCCACATGCGTCTGACGTGAATCTTCGAAACCCAGGGTAAGCTCTCCACCGATTCGCGTACTTCATCAACATCAAGACCATAAAACCCCTGACTTGTGAACGACTGTACGCGCTGTTGGAGTTCTTGCCGATCGGCGTAATCTACAGTCCCCGCGACATCGACATTCAGTACTGGAAATCGCGCTGGATCTGAAGCCAGTCGGGACAGAACAAACCCCACTACAAGCAGCAACAATAATCCAGCCAGACCAATGGCCAGCCTGATACTGGTTGGCAAAGCTGGCTTGCTCACCGGTAAAATCTGCTGTTGACGAAAGACTGCGCTCACGCTGGCACCTCACATGTCAAACTGTGCTTCAAAATTTGTAAACACAGTTCTGCGAATCCGATACCATTGGCTTTTGCTGCCATCGGCACCAATGAATGGCTGGTCATGCCAGGTGCAGTGTTGCATTCAATAAAATACGGTTGCTGCTGTTCATCAAGCATGAAATCAACACGCCCCCAGCCACTACAACCCAAACTGCTGAACGCATTTAATGCATGCGCCTGTATGACTTCAACAAGCTCATTGCTTAATTCAGCCGGACAGGTATACACCGTATCTTCTGCTACATACTTTGCGTTGTAGTCGTAAAACTCTCCAGCGGCTTTCATGCTGACCAACGGCAAACAACGGTCACCAAGAATTGCCGCTGTCACTTCAAGCCCCATTAAACGACGCTCGATCATGACTTGCCCATATTGCCGCGCTTTTTCGTAAGCTGCCACCGTCTGATCTTCTGTATTAACCATCGAAACACCAATACTCGACCCTTCCTGAGTTGGCTTGATCACGACCGGGTAACCGATAGATCGAGCGGAGCTCAACGCTTCTTCTGCCGAATTGACTATCGCGTAATCTGCGGTTGGAACACCGTTAGCCATACACAACGTTTTGCTTCTGTGCTTGTCCATGGCCAAAGCACATCCAAGCAAGTCGCTTCCTGTGTAAGGCATACCGGCAAGCTCAAGTGCACCCTGAACATGCCCGTCTTCTCCACCACGACCATGTAAAATCAAAAACGCACGATCAAATCCAGCCTCTACCAGAACATTAACGACATCAGGCTTAGCATCCACTATGTGCGCATCAACCTGGGCCGAAAGCAGTGCCTCATGAACTTGCTGACCACTCATTAGTGACACTTCACGTTCAGCAGACCAACCACCCATAACAACAGCGACTTTGCCGAACTGAGCAGTATCTGGTATGGCAAAATCAAGCATGCGCTGCCCCATTTGCAAAATGCGCTGGCAATGAGTTCGCAAGGCCACCGACATTACCTGCACCCAGAGTCAGTACCAGGTCGCCATCATTTAAAATATTTTCAAGTGCTTCAGGAACACTACTGATGTCTGCAATAAAAATCGGATCTACCGCACCACGATTTCGAATGGCACGGGCAAGCGAGCGCCCATCAGCGCCGGTTATTTTTTCTTCACCCGCGCTATACACTTCTGTTAGCAACAAGACATCAGGCACCGACAAGCTTTCAGCAAAGTCTTCGAATAAATCCCTTGTGCGCGTGTAGCGATGCGGTTGAAATACCACGACCAGACGGCTATCCGGCCAGCCACCTTTAATGGCATTCAGTGTTGCAGCAACTTCAGTGGGGTGATGACCATAATCGTCATACAGCTGTGCCTGCCCACCTGGGAAGTACAAGGTGCCATGCGACTGTACGCGCCGACCGATACCAGCAAAGCTGCGTAAAGCTTGCTTAATCAAATCCTTTTCAACATTCAGTTCATCAGCGACTGCAATAGCGGCAAGCGCATTTAATACATTGTGCTGGCCTGGTAAATTAAGCACGACATCATCCAGGCGACCACCGCTGGCATAGATCACATCAAAGTGCATCTCCGGGCCAGATTGCCTTACATTGATAGCGCGAATCTCTGCAGACTCATCAAAGCCATAAGTGCGGATCGGCCGTGCAACCTTTGGCAGAACATCTCTGACATGCTCATCGTCTATGCATACAATCGCCAGCCCATAAAACGGCAAGTGCATCAGAAAATCGATAAAGGTCTGCTTAAGCTTTTCGAAATCACCATCATAAGTTGACAGGTGATCAGCATCGATATTGGTGACAATGGACATCATTGGCTGCAAGTACAGGAATGAGGCATCACTTTCATCTGCTTCTGCCACAAGCCAGTCAGACTGGCCGAGATAAGCATTGGTGGAAGAGCTGTTAAGACGCCCACCAATAACGTAAGTTGGATCGATACCACCTTCTGCCAACACGCTGGCCACAAGACTGGTTGTGGTGGTTTTACCGTGAGTACCCGCCACCGCAATGCCTTGTTGAAAACGCATGAGCTCTGCGAGCATTTCGGCGCGTCTGGCAACAGGAATTCCGTTCTCTCGTGCATGCACAAGCTCAGGGTTGTCCTCTGGCACTGCAGTTGAAACAACCACAACATCAGCACCGGCAACATGTTCAGCCGCATGACCTTTTTTAACCACAATACCCAGTGAGCTTAAGCGCTCGGTCAAAGGATTAGTACCGATGTCCGAACCGGTGACTCTAAAACCCAAGTGATGCATGACCTCGGCGATACCACCCATGCCAACACCACCGATACCAATAAAGTGCATGCCACGCACGCGCCGCATCTGACTTTTAACAAGGGGCGAGATATCAACGACCATAATTCGCCTCCGAAGCATGCATTGATGCACGCTTTGATGCAGGCTTTGATGCAGAATCAGACGCTGTATAAGCTGCACGATTTTGTAAACCACGACGCGTGAACTGCCGCGTTTCATATTCAATGCGCAACAGTATGGCAAACGCGATTGCAAACACCACGGCACTACTGCCACCATAGCTCATCATGGGCAATGTTATGCCCTTGGTTGGCAGGATGCCCATGTTGACGCCCATATTGATAAACGACTGCAAACCAATCCAGACACCGATACCCAGCGCAAGATAGCTGGCAAAGCGATTACCCTGTTCATCAGCAATTTTGGCAAGCTTAAAGCTTTTCCATAATATAAATCCGTACAAAACCACAACCAGCAAAACACCGATAAACCCAAATTCTTCACACAGAACAGCGAATAGAAAATCGGTATGTGCTTCTGGCAAATAGAAGAGTTTTTGTACGCTGTTACCCAGACCACTGCCGCTCCAACTACCACTGCCAATGGCAATGAGTGACTGCGTTAACTGAAAACCTGAATTAAATGGATCAGAGAATGGATCAAGGAAGCTGACAAAACGCCGCAGTCTATACGGAGAGAATATGATCAGCATGGTACCCACAACACTGAGCACAGCCATCAAAGCGGCAAACTGAACCAACTTGACACCTGCGACAAATAACATGGCTATCGCGGTGAGTACCACCACAACCGCAGCACCAAAATCTGGCTCAAGTAATAAAAGGAAACAAGCAATACTGATTAACAACAGTGGCTTTGCGAAACCACCAAAGGTGTTTTTAACCAATTCGCCTCGACGCACCAGATAGCCTGCGAGATAAACAATGATAAAGAGCTTGACTGTCTCAGACACCTGGACGGTAAAAACGCCCAAATCTATCCAACGCTTACTGCCATTGACTTCCTTACCCACGAATAACACAACAACCAGAAAGACCAGTGACAGGATAAAAAGGTAGGGACCATACTTTTCCCAAACAGATAGGGGTTGCATGAACAGCACAGCACCAACAGCAAGACCGATAGACAGAAACAGCAATTGACGCAAAGCAAAATGAAACGGGCTTTGATATATCTCAGCTGCAAATGCCATCGAGGCAGATGCAATCATGACAACGCCTATCAATGACAAACCGACAATAGCCATTAACAGAGCATGGTCTGAGGCACGTGATTTTTGTGGATCATCATCCCGCATATCAGCTTTGGGCGGAATATTGAGTCGCCCTACTGCAACTTTTGACACGATGCCGCTCATGCTACAAGTGCCTCCACTTCGTGACAAAATTGTTCACCGCGCTGCTCAAAATTTTCGAACATGTCGAAACTGGCACAAGCAGGTGATAGCAATACAACATCACCTGGTTCAGACAACTCATCGCAGCGAATGACCGCATCGTGCAAGCTATCCACTTTGTAGACTGGAGCCAGACCCTGCCAAGCCGTTGCAATAAGCTCACGATCTTCACCCAGTAACACCAGGGCCTTGACATGCGTTTGAATAATGTCAGCTATGGACGCAAAGTCTGCACCCTTGCCCTGACCACCTGCTATGAGTACCACCGGTGCACTTAAGGCTGCGATGGCTTTACTGCAAGCATCAAGGTTTGTACCCTTTGAATCGTTATACCAACGCACACCATTGCGCTCACGAATAAACTCTGTGCGATGTGGCAAGCCACGATACCCTGCAAGCCCTTTTGCCATGGCTTTTTTATCAAGATCTAACGGTGCTAGTAATGCAATGACAGCCAAGGCATTCGATACATTATGCTCACCGGGTGTTTGCAAGGCGCTGCGCCTTACCACATTTTTTTCGCCATCATTAAGCCATGCTTCATTTGCGGCATTATTCAGGCAACAGTCACCGGGTTCTGGTGAATGAATACTGAAGAACCGCTGTGAGCTCTTTGAATCAACTGGAAAACTTGGCTGCGAATCTAAATTTGTGTCAGCATGAGGAGCAACTTGTGCAAAGGTCCTGGCATCGTCACGATTAAAAACGCAGTGTCGCGACTTTTCATAAACTGTACGCTTTACAGCTGCGTAGTGTTCGAGCGAATCATACCTGTCCATATGATCTTCTGAAATGTTCAACACAACAGCAGACAATGCGCACAGACTTGAGGTTGATTCCAATTGGTAACTCGATAACTCAATAACATAAACAGCATCATGTTCAACAAGACTATCAAGCGCGGGCAAGCCGATATTTCCACATACAACCACCGGTTGATCACAAGCACGCAACACATGACCAAGCCAGGTTGCTACCGTACTTTTTCCGTTAGAGCCGGTCACTGCAATTACCGTTTGATCTGCAACTGCTGATGCAAATAGTTCCACATCGCCAATTACCAAAACACCTTTACTGATAGCAGCTGAGATAGGTGCAAGCGCACGTGGCACACCAGGACTCAGTATCAATACATCGTATTCACAACACAATGACTCAGTTAGCTCACTGAAAAATCGCGTACCCTGTAAAAAGGGACGCAGTGCTTCGTTTGGTTGTGCACGCTGGTCCGCCAGATCAAAAGACACACCATGCTTACTTAAATAACGAACCACTGAAGCACCTGTAACACCTAGCCCCACAATTAACACGCGTTGATTTCTTAATGTCGATAAGTTCATCAGCGGATCTTCAGTGTCGATAAGCCAATGAGCACCAGAATAATGGTGATGATCCAGAAGCGCACAATGATGCGAGGTTCTGGCCAGCCTTTTAGTTCGAAATGATGGTGTATAGGCGCCATTCTGAATATACGCTTACCGGTAAGCTTATAGGAGCCAACTTGCAAGATCACAGAGACCGCTTCGAGTACGAATATCCCACCCATGATGAACAGTACAAGCTCTTGCCTTACCATTATCGCAACAGCACCCAATGCAGCGCCAATAGACAAGGCACCGACATCGCCCATGAACACTTGAGCTGGGTATGTGTTAAACCATAAAAACCCTAAACCTGCACCGATCATCGCTGCGCAGAAAACCGTCAGTTCGCCAGCACCTTTTATATTTGGCATGTGCAGATAGCTGGCAAAAACAGCATGACCCGAAAGATAAGCGATCAGCCCCAGCCCCGCGACCACCATAACGCTGGGCAGTATGGCAAGACCATCCAGACCATCAGTTAAATTAACCGCATTGCTACTACCCACAATCACAAGAAACGCAAACGGTACAAAGAAAAAACCCATAAAGAAATCTGCGTTTTTAAACAGAGGGATAACCAATGTCAGCTCTTTGGTGTCGTACGCTGTCAGATAAAACGCAATTACAGCAACCCCGGCGACCAGCGATTGCCAAAGGATCTTTTCGCGCGCGACAAGACCGTCTGAATTCCCAAGCATAACTTTACGATAGTCATCGACCCACCCCACCACAGCAAAACCCACAGTCACAAATAAGACAAACCAGACCTGCCGAGTAGAGAGATCTGACCAAAGCAAAGTACTGATCGCCACAGCCACAATAATCATCGCACCACCCATGGTGGGTGTGCCCGCTTTAGACAAATGTGATTGTGGACCATCATCTCTAACCGATTGGCCTATCTTTGCGGTAATAAGCCATTCAATAAGTCTTGGACCAAACAGCAAGCAAATGATGAGCGAGGTCAAGGCGGCAAATATGGCGCGTAAGGAAATGGCTTGCACAGCAGCAAAGCTAGAGTCAATCGCACTTAACCACTGGCCTATCAACAACATCATAGACAAATGGCCTCCGAGATTTCGGATGCATCAACTTCAAGTTGAGCCTCCTCAGGAGTCGATTGCTCCAATAAAGGCCCAACAATTTTTTCCATCTTGCTGCCGCGAGAACCTTTTACGAGTAAAACAGTATTTCTATCAAGCAACTGGCCTAACTTCTCAACCAGCGCCTGCTGAGAATCAAAATGCTCACCAGAGCCAAATGAATTTGCAGCAGCGGCACTAAGCTCACCCACCGTTAACATCTGATCAATCCCGGCTTCTTTGGCATAAGTCCCAATAGCAGCATGAAGCTCCGCAGCCTCATCACCCAGCTCAGCCATATCCCCCAGCACAAGTATGCGCCGTCCCGAAAGTGCAGCAAGCACATCAATGGCAGCTTTGGCAGAATTTGGATTAGCGTTATAGCTGTCATCAATAATGGTGGCACCATGGATAGCGGGGCGCCTTTGTAAGCGTCCAGGTACGGCACGAACGTTCGCCAATCCAGCCATAACCGCAACTGCTTGCACATCAAGGCATTGCGCAACTGCTGTTGCCGCTGCCGCATTCATGCGATTATGCTGGCCCAGCAACGAAAATCGTGGCGAGAGTGTTTTGTTACCACAACGCATACTCAGCTCTTCGCTATCCAGAAGCTCGACGCAGACATCACACCCCGTTCCAAATTCCTGCGCATGACAATGTGATGCTGCCGCACGCATCACATCCGCATATTTATCGTTCGTGTTTATAACCGCCCAACCATCTTCACTGAGTCCAGCGAAGATTTCGGATTTTGCATTTGCAACATCAGCTTCTGAACCAAAGCCTTCGAGATGAGCCGTACCCACATTATTAACCAGCGCAACATCTGCCTCTACCAGCTTGCTAAGTTTCAGAATTTCACCGGGTGCGCTCGCACCCATCTCAATGACGGCGTATTGATGGTGTGGACGCATACGCAAAAGCGTTAATGGCACACCAATTTCGTTATTCAAATTACCTTTGGTTGAAAGCACTGGCCCAAGCTGACTCAGGATTGATGCGATCATTTCCTTAACGGTTGTCTTCCCGTTACTGCCGGTAATAGCAACCGTTGGCAATTGAAAGCTGCGTGCCCAAAGCTTTGCCAGCTGACCAAGAGCTATGCGTGTATCACTGACCACAAGCTGCGGTATATCGATATCTACCTGACGATCAAGCAATAGTGCACATGCACCTTTATCAACCGCTTGCTGACAAAAATCATGACCATCAAAACGCTCTCCACTTATAGCAATGTATAGATCTTCTGCTTGCAAAGTGCGCGTATCGATACTAAAACCGGTTAATCGCGGATCATCCCCAAAAAGCTGACCATCGAGTGGTTCCTGACAGTCTGACAACACGAAACCGGACACTAGCTCGCCCTCCCTGCTGTCAATCGCTGAATAACATCTCTGTCACTGAACGCCTGCTTTTTGGTACCTATGATTTGATAATCTTCATGCCCCTTGCCGGCAATCAGAACAAGATCGTTGGCTGCAGCTGTATCCATGGCGTAAGTAATTGCATCAGCTCTGTTTGCAATAACGCGTGCTGTTGACGGCGTTGCCATGCCAGATACAATTTGTTCATGAATCTCTGCTGGCTTTTCCGTTCTTGGATTATCGTCAGTAACAACGATATGATCAGCCAGTTCTGCTGCACGGCCCATCGGTGCGCGTTTGCCCGGATCGCGATCACCACCACAGCCAAACACAACCCAAAGTGCACCCTCACAATGTTTTCGTAAAACAGCAATAGCGGCTTCGAGAGCCTGTGGTGTATGAGAATAATCAACCACGGCAGTGGCATAGTCATCACTGTTAAAGCGCTCCATTCGACCCGGCACCGGTAGCACTTGATCAATGGCTACACTTGCATCATTCGCCGCCTGACCTAAAGCCTTTAAAACACCAAAAGTAGCGAGCAGATTATCTATATTGAATTCGCCAAGCAGGGTTGTGTGTTGGGTAAAGCGTTGCTCGTTACTTAACAGCTCGAACTGCATACCCGCCGCAGAATGCAGAATGGATTCTGTAGAGAGTAAATCGGGGGTTTGTCCTCGGCTATTACGAAGGCGGCTTGCCATGGTTGCGTTAGCGGCACTTGCTGCATCCACAAATTGATCGTTCTGAGCGAAACACTGATCCTTACCAGCAACTAAGCTCTCGCCCGTCCTGGCATCGACAGAATTTCCCGATGACAAATACTGTGGAACAAACACAATGCATTTATTCGATGTTGCTGTCGCAAGCTCCCGCCCAAGATCATCCGTACCATTGACAACAATGGTGTGTAACGATTGCCATTCAAACAATCGGGCTTTCGCTTTTTTATAAGATTGCAGATCTTTGTGGTAGTCAAGGTGATCGCGGCCAAGGTTTGTCAGCACAGCGATATCAATAGACAAAGCATCAAGCCGACCTTCTTCTAAACCGTGTGACGATGCCTCAAGCGCTACAACCTTTGCACCCTCATCACGCATCTGTGCAAGCATCTTCTGAATTGACACAGCATCAGGTGTTGTCAGTTCGGTTTTATTCAGATTGCGATAACCCCAGCCAATGGTTCCGATATACCCACACTTTCCACCTACAGCATTAACCGCCTGAGCGACGAATTGGCAGACTGATGTTTTGCCGTCGGTTCCAGTTACCGCAACTACTTTCAAGCTGTGGCTTGGATTATCGTAGAACCGAGCTGCTATAAAACCGAGCTTCTTCTTTAGTGCATTAACACTCGCAACAACCACTCCTGCCTGTTGCAGACGTTCGATATCACTTGAAAATGTTTTTATATCGGTATGATCAACAACAACTGCGACTGCACCTGCAGCGATAGCCGCATCAGCAAACGCAATACCGTGACTTATTGCGCCTGCCACAGCAAGGTAAACGTCGCCAGCACGGACAAGACGTGAATCCATGGAGACGCCAGAGACAACCACATCCGGACTCACAGGTGCGGACGCATCACTTCCGAGCAAGCTTGCCACAGTGTGATTTGTTGAGGATGGCATCAAGAGCGATCACCCTCTTGCAACTTGCGCCTGGCACCCAGTGAAGCTCGCTGATCATCAACATCATCTGGTTCAATGCCCTGCAAGCGCAGCGCATGTGACATCACTTCTGCAAATATTGGCGCCGCTACCACACTACCAAAGTGCTGACCTGCTTTAGGATCATGCACAACGATAACAGTGGCAAGCTCTGGACGCGAAGCAGGTGCAATACCAGCGAAAACTGATACGTAGCGATCTTCAGCATAGCCGCCCGAAACAGAGCGATGCGATGTACCGGTTTTACCGGCCACTCGATAGCCTGGAATGCTTGCTCGACGCCCTGTACCTTCGGTGACGACAAGCTCAAGCATGTTGCGCACTTCGCGCGCAATTTCTTTATCCAGCACCCGCTTTCCATTGATGGGCTGATCGGTGGCAATGAATGAAACGTTGGGCAGAATACCGTCGTTTGCCAAGGCCGAATAGGCCCGCACCAACTGCAGTGCCGATACTGAAATACCATATCCGAACGACACACTGGCTTGTTCTATGTGATGCCAAACTGTTGGATGATTGAAGTAACCAGCTACTTCGCCTGGAAACTCACTGCCAGGTGGGCGGCCAAAACCAAAACTGTCAAACACAGACCACATTTGCTCTGGATCAAGCTCTGTTGCCACTTTACTTACACCAACATTACTGGACTTTTTAACAATGCCTCGCAAATCCAGCCAACCATGATCTCGGGTATCGTTTACTTTGTATTTACCAATTTTATAAAAACCGGGTGACGTATAAACAATGTCATCAGGTTTGAATTTGCCAGATTCAAGCGCCGCCGCAATAGTGAACGGCTTCATGGTAGAACCGGGCTCAAACACATCAGTAAGGGATCGATTGCGCTGTCTGCCACCGGTGCGATCCGCCATATCGTTGGGGTTGTATGAGGGATAGTTGGACATCGCCAGTACTTCGCCCGTCTTTACATTCATGACAACAGCAGAAGCAGATTCGGCCTTGTTTTTAGCCACAGCATCTATCAGCGCCTGATCGGCAAAGTACTGCAGTTGCTTGTCTACACTTAAGCGCAAATCCTTACCCGGAACTGCTGGTTTTTTAACGTTAAAACCCGTGATCTCACGACCAGTACGATCTTGCACAACTCGGCGCATACCAGGCTCACCACTAAGCCAATCGTCGTAGGCCATCTCAAGCCCTTCCCGCCCGATATCATCAATATCCGTAAAACCAACAACCTGAGCCGATGCCCTTCCGCTGGGGTAATAACGACGATATTCCCGTTGCAGAAGCACACCTTCGACTTTAAGCGCCATTACCTTAGTGGCAAGCGCAGGATGCACGTGTCGTTTGACGTATAAAAACTCTTTTCCTTGCTCATAAGCGCGCTCTGTACGGACCTGTAGTTCACCTGCATCTATCTCAAGCAGTGCCGCAACCTCACGCAAGGCAGCTGGCTGCTGCATCATTTTTTCAGGCACACCCCAGACACTTTGGATCGGCGTACTTATCGCAAGCGGCTCACCATTACGATCATTCAGATTACCGCGATGTGCGGGTATAGCCACAGACCGAAGATGTCTTGCATCTCCCTGACCCTGATAAAAATCATGCTCTAACACCTGCAAATACAAAGCTCTTGTAATGAGCGACAAACCCATAAGAATAAACAAACCCAGCACACATAAACGCCTGTTTGACCAGTTGTTCACATTGCTGCTGCTTGTGTTGTTGCTGATACTATTCATGGTTTCCTGACAATCATTACCGTGCCGTCGATACCTGGCTGCACCATTCCAAGGCGCTCACTAGCTGTACGCTCTACCCTTGCATGATCCGAAAAAGTGCTTTCTTCAATTTGCAACTGACTCCATTGCACATCCAGCTCATCTATCAATTGCTGGCTCTCGCTGATTGTTGCGTAACGCTCACGGCTCAAGTGCTTTGAATACACCACAGCCATGGCAGTACAAACATTTAATGCCGCCAGGGCTGCAATAAAAAAAACAGTCCCACTCATGCCACACGCTCCGCAACTCTCAACACCGCACTGCGAGCACGGGGGTTAAATTCCAATTCTTCAGCACTTGCCTTGATTGCCTTGCTAATTAATTTCCAGGGGTGCTTTGGTAATTCCGGCAAAGGCAAATGCCTTGGCACATCAGCAGGTGGAGCTGGCTTTCTTAGCGCTCTCTTTACCATTCTGTCTTCCAGGGAATGAAAACTGATAACCGCAAGACGGCCACCTGGTTTTAATATCAATGGTGCTTTTTTAAGTACAGTTTGAATAGCTTCAAGCTCTCCATTGATGGCAATGCGGATAGCCTGGAAAGAGCGAGTTGCAGGATGATGATGACGCTCCCAACGCGGATGCGCACGCTTGACAATTTCGGCCAGCTGCCCTGTGCGTGTAATAGGCGCATCAATACGCGACGCAACAATAGCGGCAGCAATTCGACGAGCAAAGCGCTCTTCTCCGTATGTTTTCAATACGTGCACCAAATCGTTCTCTTTCACTGTAGCCAGCCAGTCAGCAGCCGACACCCCATTAAGTGGATCCATCCGCATATCGAGTACACCATCACGTGAAAAACCAAATCCACGTTCCGCAACATCCAACTGCGGTGATGACACACCCAGATCCAGAAGCATTCCATCCACTGAGCCCAACCAACCATTGCTTTCCAGCAATGTATCGATCTCGGCAAAGTTAGCGCGCATAAAAATAAAACGCGCATCCTTGCCAAACTGCCGCTCTGCGTCGGCTTGTGCATCCGGGTCACGATCTACCGCCAAAAGACGGCCTTCATCACCCAGTTGCTGTAATATTTTTTGACTATGACCACCACGGCCATAAGTCCCGTCTACATAACGCCCCTGTGCGCTTATGCTCAGAGCATCAATGGCCTCTTTGCGTAATACCGAAACATGCTCATTGCCTGTCATTAGAATGAGATTTGTTTAAAAGCCTCAGGCACCTGGTCAGCATCAACGTTATTTATTTCATCCGGCCATTGCTCTGACGCATCTTCAAAGCGCTCTTCGCTCCAGAGCTCAAATTTATTGCCCTGACCAAGCAAAACAGCCTTTTTGCCAATGCCGGCAATCTCCCTTAACTTCGCTGGCAGCAGGATTCGCCCATTACTATCAAAACTGATGTCCTGCGCATGCCCGATAAACATGCGCAGCATTGCTTTGGCGTAGTTGCTGGAGTTTGGCAATGCCATCAACTTCTTTTCTATTTCAACCCATGCCGACATTGGGTAGATGAGCAAACAGTCGTTTGAATCGCGAGTTATCATCAATCCGGTGATACCGTCGGCTTCCAGTCGGTCACGGTGATGCTTGGGCATGGCCATACGCCCCTTGGCATCCACCGTCAAACTGGAAATCCCACGAAACATTTGCTGTTAGCCACTGAAGGCCATCAAACCCCACTTTTCGACACAAATAGACACTAGCCGCCACTATACCGAGCACTAATCCACATAGCAACGTGGAAAAGATGATTTTTCCTGAAAAGACAATAAGTTACGGCTTACTACCAGTCATATAAAAATCAGATAGTTACGAGCATTATCAAGAATTGAAATAACAAAGGTGGCGCAACACAGTCATAATCGAACGATCAGTGACCTGAAGCGTTGCTTAAAGTTTGCATTGTGAGCGAGGGATGTAATGCGTGAAATGGGTGTGATATACCCACTTGAAAAGATTTGCGACGCACTTTCAAACCAAATCTGTGTAATCAACAAATTTGGCTAAGGAAAAATGTGGAGTTGGCCATAAGCCGGGTTCTGTCTGGGACTATCATTCATCTGGGCTGCTCGTCACCGAACCGCTCTAGCGACCTACCCGGGAACAACGTGGGCCACGCCATATGTTCCTCTATTTGGTCTTGCTCCAGGCGGGGTTTACCATGCCACTCAGTGTTACCACTGGCGCGGTGCGCTCTTACCGCACCCTTTCACCCTTACCGGCAACCTTGCAGTTGCTTAGGCGGTCTACTCTCTGCTGCACTGTCCGTAGGCTCACGCCCCCCAGGAATTACCTGGCACCTTGCCCTGTGGAGCCCGGACTTTCCTCCACAACAAACATGCTGCAGCGATAGTCTGGCCAACTCCGGTGACAATTCTACCGCAGCATTAAAGAATTAGGTGTTAGTTGAGTCGTCAGGTTTAGTCGAGCTTATGTTTCTTTTGCAGTAACAGCCCAAAATTGTATAAATCCTTGCGCGGCTGACCCGTTATTTCGCTTGCACACTTGGCGGCACTCTTGAGTGGAAGGTACGTCAGTAAAGTGCTCATTAATTTTTCTTGATTCAGCTGCATTTCTGATGCAGCGCTCACCTCATCTGTCTTGCCCGACAAGATCAACACAAACTCACCACGTTGCTGTTGCGAGTCTCTCTGAAGTAACTCAGACACATCAGAAACGCTTGCACGCACGATAGTTTCAAATCGTTTGGTTAGCTCTCTTGCCATGGTCATTTCACGGCCCGCGCCAAAGCTTTGCTGTATATCCTGCAATGTTGCAGTAATGCGATGCGGAGACTCATAAAGCACAACGGTATAGCCAGACGCCTCCAGTGTTGCCAGCCATTTTTGCCTGGCGTTGGTTTTCGCTGGGGGAAAGCCTGCGAAGATGAATCGGTCAGTAGGCAGTCCCGCAGCACAGATTGCAGCTGTGAGTGCACTCGCACCTGGTACAGGCGAAACGCGAATACCACGAGCCTGGCACACACGTACCAATCGATAACCAGGATCACTGATCAAGGGCGTACCCGCATCACTAATTAATGCAGCAGAGCCTGTTGATTCAATGAAGTCGGCCACAGCCTCTGCAGCGATGGTTTCATTATGCTCATGCAGTGGCATAAGCGGAACGCTGATACCGTGATGCTGTAACAGTGGCTTACTGTGGCGTGTATCTTCAGCATAGATGCGTTTGCAACGCTTTAACGTTTCTATTGCACGTAAAGTAACATCATCACGGTTACCAATTGGTGTGGCGACGATGTAAAGGGTATGCTCTGCTGCTACAACCATAGTATTGCTATAGCCGTAATATATAATGTGTTCACGGTAATGCCTGATGCGAGTGTAAAACTCGCTCCAAACGCCAAGGCCCATAAATACATCATGATGACATTCATTCGCTTTCGCACACTTATATTACTTGTTGCGTTGCTTGCAGCGCTTAACGCCTGCGCCAAGCCTGCACCAACATTGCCAAGCAATCCATTTAACGGCAGGGTAACAGACAACCGCGCTCTTAACCTGCTCAATCAGGGCAAACCCGAAGCGGCCGCTGATTATTACAGCCGCCGTGCTGAACGCAGTACTAACATCGAACAAAAAGAAGAATTCCAGGTGATTGCCGCTGAAATCCTGTTTGATCGTGCCATGATCGACCCCGGGCAAGCTAAACTCGATGCATTGCCTGAGCGAATGAGCACACCCTCTTTACAACATCGCAGAGACATCGTATTTGCGAAAAGTCTCTTATTTAGTAACCAGGCAGCGGATGCACTCACAGCCCTTCCTTTGCCAGAAGACATTGAATCTCCACTGGATCGTGCCCGTGTCTACGAGACCAGAGCACAATCATTCAATAACTTGAATGACCCGGACAACGAACTTATTGCGCGAATCGGTCTGGAAAATCAATTGAGTGATGAAAACATCATCGACAAAAATCATCAACAAATCTGGAGCATGCTCACCTCCCAGCCCTCAGAAACGATCCGCAGTCTGACCACCAATGTACGTGGCGATACGTATCAGGGTTGGCTGGCTTTGGCACTGGCTTATAACGAGGCCGGTACTAACGCGCCACTGCGCGCTCAGAAACTCGATCAGTGGCGCACGTTGTTCACAACTCATCCGGCTAATGGTCGTTTCTTGCCACGGATATATGAAACCGGCGGGCCCAGAAGCTTTGAAGCCCCACTGGATGGCAACGTCGACCAAATAGCGATTTTGCTACCCCTGTCCGCTGCACGCATTGATGCGGTTGCAGCAGCCATCCGAGATGGCATCATCACCGCCCATCAAAATGCACCAAACCAGTTTGACCCACCTAATTTACGTTTTTATGATGTTGGTGAAAACGCAGCCTTTGTCAGAACGGCTTATCAGGATGCAGTCAATGACGGTGCCAGCGCAGTTATCGGACCACTCCGTAAAGAGGCAGTGTCTGCCATTGTCACTTTGCGCGATTTACCCGTGCCGACACTCACGCTTAACACCGTAGATGAATCGCTCAATGCCGGAGATATCAACTCGAAAGTTATTCAGTTTGGACTATCACCAGAAGACGAGGCTCAATCAGCGGCCTCACGCGCGATAGCACTATCATTGCGTAATGCTATCGTTTTACAGTCTGATGATTCGCGTGGTGATCGTGAGGCGCGCGCTTTTCAAAATGCCATGTTCAGTCGTGGTGGCGATGTGGTACACGTCGCTGTGTTGCCAAAAGATGAATACGATTACTCAGATCAAATTCGTGAAGCACTGGAAATCACGCAAAGCGATGATCGTTTTCGCAAGCTGTCGCGCTCGCTTGGGCGCAAGCTGTTTTTTGAACCCAGTATCCGCAACGATGTCGATGTTATCTTTCTGGCGGTGGGATCAGAACAGGCAAGATCAATAAGACCACAGCTGGATTTTTTCTATACCACTGCCATTCCCAGGCTTGGCACATCACGCATCGCCTCTGCTGATGATGACAAAAGAAAAAACCGTGACTTGAATTCAATTTACTACCCGGATGCGCCGTGGCTGCTGCGCAAGTCCCTCAAGCAGGATCCTTTACGGCAACAAATACTGGCAAACTTCCCATCGGCCGATGGTGTATATGCCAAGTTGTACGCTCTTGGGGCAGACGCCTATAAAGTAATTACCAATTTACCCAAGCTGACCGGCGGCGAACGCCTGGAAGGCTTTACTGGTGACCTGGAATTATCTGATGATGGACGTGTGCGACGTTTTCTGGACTGGGCACAATATCAGGAAGGTGAATCTGTTGGTGTTAAACGCATCGAAGCTGAACCGCCAAAGCAGATTCGCACCAGCAACATTAACTAATACCATTAATTTCCGAACATTCAATATTTAGAGTTTATAAAAATTTAGAGTTTATAAAAACATAACTGGCTAGTGCCCGTGACAAGGAGGTCACACTATCAGCACAACAAAAATCGTCAAAGGCGGTGAAGCAGAAAGACTCGTTTGCGAGTACTTGCAAACGCAGGGCTTGATATTGCTTACACAGAACTATCATTGCAGGCTGGGAGAAATAGACCTTATCATGCAATCAGCAGACAACGCCCTCGTGTTTGTAGAGGTGAGGTATCGTGAGGAGGATCATCATGGGGATGCGATTGAAACGGTCGACAATAAAAAACAACGAAAACTAAAACGTGCCGTATTGCATTACCTGCAACACCATGCAGATGCAACCGCTATTGCAAGGATCGATGTTGTCGGAATAAAACCAGCCCCCGCACGCATGCCTCATGACAAGGGCACTCAGCACAAAGAGCCACTACATAGCAACAGATCCCAACAAAATCTAACGGCACTAAGCGATGCACTTTTTCGTGGGCATGTGCTTAGGTGGATAATCAGCGCCGTAGAAGACGATGACTAACACCAGTTGGCCAATGAGCTACTTTACGATTTTGAGGTTTGGACGTTTGACTTCGGCTAGCCCGGTCGTTTTGTCTTTACCATTGCCTGGGCCAGGCTCTGGAGGTGGATCGTCCTGGTCACCAAACATCATACCCTGACCATTTTCTTTTGCATAAATCGCGAGCACACTTGATATAGGCACATAGACATCCATAGCAGCACCGCTAAAGCGAGCATTAAACGTAATAGCATCATTTCCTAATACCAGGCTATGGGTTGCTTCCGGGCTGACATTAAGAATGATTCTGCCGTTCTCGACAAATGCGCGAGGCACTTCAACTTGTTCCTGAGCGGTGTCAACAAGCATGTAGGGCGTAAAAGCATTGTCTACGATCCATTCATACAGGGCTCGAATTAGATAAGGTCTGCTAGATGTCATTAACCAAGATCTCGCTCTTGCCCGCTCAGGCTTGTCTGAAAACCGCTCCGAGCAAATATTCTTTTGCAATATTGCTGCACGGAAGATGCAGAGCCAGGTAACTCGATACCAAAGTGCGACAAGCGCCACAACAGTGGTGCAAGCGCTAAATCCAATACAGACAACTCTTCGCTCAGAAAAAACGGCATTGCATCAAAAACATCTGACGAAGCAATCAATGATTCTACCAATTGTTGCTGAGCTTGCTCTTGCTGTGCACCACCAGCCTCAAGCGCTGGCACAAGCGCATACCAATCCGCTTTTATCCTGTGCAAAGCAAGACGCGCTCTGGCACGCGACACAGGGTCGATTGGCAAGAAAGGTGGATGTGGGTATCGCTCATCCAGGTACTCTGCGATAACATCAGCATCGTACAGCACCAGATCTCTGTCTGCTAGCGTTGGCAAAGAATTCGTCGGATTAATCTCAGTAAGTTCTTCCGGTATTCTTACCGGGTCGACCGTTTCTATATCTACCTGGATACCTTTCTCTGCCAGCAGAAATCGGACACGATGACAGGCCATACAATCCGCATCGGAAAACAAAGTCATCACTGCTCGTCGATTAGCTGCTGTGTTCAAAAGAACATCCATTCAAGTTTATGTTAAAAAGCCATCCAAAAAATACAGATGGCCAATACAACTTGTTATAAAAGACGCAGACAAGCAGTCATTGAACACTGACAGGCGCTTATGAAAACACAAGCGCCTGAGCCATGATGCTTATACAACATCCTTCCAGTATTCCTTTTTCAAGAAGTACGCGATGATGGTCAGAACAAACAGAAACAACATTACAAACATACCGATGCGATGGCGTGTCTGTTTGATCGGGTCAGCCATGTAGGACATAAAAGCGGTGAGATCAGTGATCATGGCGTCGTATTCACGCTCGGACATGGTGCCTTCAGTAACAACATCAAAACCATCAAACACCGCAACACCATTGCCATCGTCTTTGTATCGCGGTGTTTGCCAACCTTGCTGTTCCCACAACACATGCGGCATGGCAGCACCTGGATACACTGTGTTGTTTACACCAATGCCGCCACGCTCAGGATCGAGGTAAAAGCTTTTCATATAGGTGTAAATCCAGTCTTCGCCACGCGAACGTGCCGTGAGTGCCAGGTTAGGTGGAACCACACCAAAAGCTTGACGACCATATTCGGTAGACATGGTGCTTTCCATTAATGATCCGACTTTGGTTCGCTCACCAGCACGATCCGTCGTGAAAATAAGGTTGTTTGACACATCTTCTTCGGACAAGCCAAGGTCTTTTGCAAGCCTGCTATATCGCTGGTAATCCGCCGTGTGGCAACCCATGCAATAGTTGACAAAAGTACGCGCCCCGCGCTGCAGCGACTTTTGATTGCCTGTATCGATACGTGGAGTTTCTAATGCTACCCCACCACCAGCAGCCATTGCAGTTGAAACCAGACAACAAGCGATTGAAACAACCACGGCGGCGGCAGCTAGGTGCAACTTGTATTTCACGAAAGAATTCCTCATCAGTAATATCATGTCACCCTCTCAGGTAACGGCTTGTTTTTCTCAGCCTTGCTGACAAAAAACAGCGCGATAAAGAAGCCAAAATAAATCAGTGCGCAGATGCGAGAAATAGCAGTACCAACAGGTGTTGGAGACTGCATGCCGAAATAGCCCAAAACAATAAATGACACTGCAAACGCACCCAGTAAAAACTTGTACGCGTTAGACCGGTAACGAATAGAGCGAACCGGGTTTCGATCAATCCATGGCAGAAAGAACAACACCACAATTGCCGCACCCATTGCCATCACACCCATCAGCTTATCGGGCACAGCTCGAAGGATTGCGTAGAACGGTGTGAAGTACCAAACCGGTGCGATGTGCTCGGGGGTTTTTAATGGATCCGCCGGAACAAAGTTGGCATGCTCAAGAAAGTAACCGCCCATTTCAGGGGCAAAAAACACGATAGCGAAAAATACGATAAAGAAAACGCAAGCACCAAACAGATCTTTTACAGTGTAATAAGGGTGGAATGGAATGCCGTCGCGTGGTATCCCTTCGGCGTTTTTATTGGCTTTGATGTCGATGCCATCGGGGTTGTTGGAACCCACTTCGTGCAGAGCCAGAATGTGAGCAACCACAAGACCAATAAGCACCAGAGGTACTGCGATAACATGCAGTGCAAAGAAGCGATTGAGTGTTGCGTCTGAAACAATGTAGTCACCTTTAAGCCACAAGGTGACCGCATCACCAATGCCAAAAGGAATGGCACCGAACAGCGAAATAATAACCTGCGCCCCCCAATAACTCATCTGGCCCCATGGCAACAGATAGCCCATGAAGGCTTCAGCCATAAGCACAACATAAATCAGCATGCCAAAAATCCATAAAAGCTCACGCGGTTTTTTATAAGAACCGTAAAGCAAGGCTCGAAACATGTGCAGGTAGACAACGACAAAAAACATCGATGCGCCGGTGGAATGCATGTAGCGAATCAGCCAGCCAAAGTTGACATCACGCATGATGTACTCAACTGATTTAAACGCAAGATCACCATCTGGCTTGTAATTCATGGTGAGAAAGATGCCGGTCACAACCTGGATGATCAGCACCAGCAGCGATAATGCGCCGAAGTAGTACCAGAAATTGAAATTCTTGGGAGCATAGTATTTGGTGACATGCTCTTCGATCATCTTGGTTAGGGGGAATCGATCATCGATCCAGCCCATTAAACCATTGCCGTTACCTTTGCTCATGCTGCAACCTCCTCGCCTACACCAATGATGATGCGATTGTCGTCTATGAAAGAGTAAGGCGGTATTTCCAGGTTGGTGGGCGCTGGAACACCAGCATAAACACGGCCTGCCATATCAAATTTCGACCCATGGCAAGGACAAAAGAAGCCGCCTTCCCAATCACTGCCCAGATCTGGTGGTGCCAGTTCCGGACGATAGGTAGGCGAACACCCTAAGTGTGTGCAGAGACCCACAACAACAAGCAATTCGGGCTTGATTGACCGGCCTTCGTTCTGCGCATAAGCCGGTTGTTGTTCTTCTTGCGAGTCAGGATCGCTGAGCTGGCCCGTTACATTTTTTAACGATTCAAGCGCTTGCGCTGTTCTGCGCACAATCCAGACGGGTTTGCCTCGCCATTCAACGGTGAGGAGCTGACCTTCAGCAATCTTGCTGATATCGGCCTCTACAGGCGCGCCGGCTGCCTTAGCTCGCGCACTTGGAGACATTGATGCGAGCATGGACACTCCCAAGGCACCGGCACCAAGACCACCTACAGCGGACATACCGCCTACTAAAAGACGCCTGCGTTTTGGATCCAGGTTGTCTTGATCTATCGAACTATCATGGGCCACCTGACTAGTGTCGGCGGCCGGTTTCTTCGTGCTCATGAAGCGACCCCACTTAAATTGTACAAAAATCCAATACCAAAAAAGATCGTCATCAAAATCGTATGGGCTAACACAGCATCTTTAAGATTTCGAGGC
This sequence comes from uncultured Granulosicoccaceae bacterium, assembly GCA_938038175.1. Lineage (GTDB taxonomy): Bacteria > Pseudomonadota > Gammaproteobacteria > Granulosicoccales > Granulosicoccaceae > Granulosicoccus. Next base: position 27,758 of record CALHRQ010000195.1, read on the forward strand.
CCGGGCACTGATAACCGGTCCCTGACACTTATAGACAATCTATGAGTCAGATCAACCATTTTGACGCGTTTTCGGCTATCGCATGCCATCGTGGCAGGCAGAGACAATGGCATGCGATAGACGACCTATCTCCCAAGCAAGATTCAACCCGGGAACGCAACCCCCAAGATTAACACACAAGAGGCTTATTACTCTGTGTAAGCGGCAAATACCGACAAGTATTCAGGCTGGGTTGTCGATGTCAATAAACTCATGTGTTAGCTGCAGATGCTGTGTCAAATGTTTGCCGAGCGCCTGCACGCCGTAGCGCTCTGTCGCATGATGTCCGGCAGCAAGGTACAGCAGTCCGTTTTCACGCGCAATGTGCGTGGTTTGTTCGCTGATTTCGCCACTGATGTAGGCATCAAAGCCTTCCTGTGCAGCAAGCTCGATATAGCCTTGGGCACCACCTGAGCACCAGGCAACACGCTCAATTTGGCGACCAGGGTCACCAACCGCCATGGCCTGACGGCCCAACACTTGTGACACGCAAGCAGCAAACATCTCGGCAGACATTGGCGCTTCTAAATGTCCATAGAACAACAGACCATCCACACCACCCGCACTGAGCGTACCCTCGAAAACCAGACCTAGCACGTTCGCCAATTGTGCGTTGTTACCCAGCTCTTGATGAAGATCCAAGGGCAGATGATAGGCCAGAAGTGACACATTGGCCTCCAGTAATAGCCCTATTCTGCGACGTTTCATACCCGTAATAAGCGGATCCTCACCACGCCAAAAGTAACCGTGATGCACCAATACAGCATCTGCACCGCCTTTAATCGCAGCCTTGAGAAAGGCCTCACTGGCGGTCACACCAGAAATAACATGTGAGACATGTTCCCTTCCCTGTACTTGCAAACCATTGGGACAATAATCTTGCATACGATGAGGGTCGATTGTTCGGGTAATATACCTATCGATATCAAATACGGATTCCATGCTTGCCTTGATCTTGTTGGTTTAGACTGGTGTGGTTAGGAGTGCTATTCTGAAAAAACTGCTTTTTCTATTGCTGTGTGCAGGCTTTGGATTACTTGCAGGTATTGGCATGTTCAAACTGCTACCGGCTATGCCGCAGCTAACGCAAACAGAAGTGGCCGATTCTTCTGCGGCGATAACCAATCCTGCACTCCGAAAAAACCGGGTTCGCTACTCCAAAGACTCTTACCACGAAGGCATTATGCGAGTTGCTCCTGCTGTGGTCAGTTTGTACTCCAGCGAAACCATATACCGTGCAACCAATCGTGGCAATATCTCCGATGAAAGCCTTAACCCAACCATAACACCTCGAATTCGTCGCAGCACGAGTCAGGGTTCTGGCGTAATCATAGACAGCAATGGCATTGTATTAACCAATTTGCATTTGATCGAAAACGCGGATGAAATCAACGTCGTACTCAGCGACGGCTCGCTGCATCGCGCAGACGTGCTGGGCACTGACAGTGAAACTGATCTGGCTGTTGTCAGAATTCAGGCATCCGGGTTACCAGCAGTTGAGGTCGACGAAACCGCAGGACTGCGTGTAGGCGATATTGTATTGGCTATCGGCAACCCTTTTGGCGTGGGCCAGACGATCACCTCCGGTATTGTCAGCGCGACTCGCCGACGTGTAGCTGGCACCAGCGCATGGCAGAATTTCGTACAAATCGATGCGGCCATCAATCCTGGCAACTCCGGTGGTGCGCTGATAAACCCCGACGGCGATCTTGTCGGTATCAATACAGCTGTTTTCTTACGCGAAAATAACGCGGAGGGTATCGGCTTTGCGATTCCCGTTGATCTTATCGCTCAAGTTGTCCCACAAATTATAGAAAACGGCCATGTCAGACGGGGCTGGCTGGGCATCGGAGCAGATGACCTGCAGATGTTTCCAGGCTTAAACCGCGAAGCAGATCGCGGTGCTGTTATCACCGGGATACTCCGAGACAGTCCTGCTTTCGAAGGTGGCTTGCAGCTCTACGATGTTGTTACCGATGTTGATCAGTACGTTATCACCAACGCAACAGAGTTACTGTTATTAATCTCTTCGCTAACGCCTGGCACAGAGGTCGATCTAACGTTTTTAAGAAACGGACAGACGAAGGATACTCGTGTCACGCTGATAGAGCGGCCATTTAAAGAGCGCTAGCATACGTTGAGCGTTAAACTCGATACGCTTTTTTCGCCAAACAAGCGCTATAAATAAATAACCAAAAAACGCAAAACCGACTCCACCACTAGCAGCAGCAGGCTGGCTGACATTAGGTGAACTATCGTCATGCTGAGTAGCCGATAGCAACACTGAGCTATTCGCGGATTGAGAATCCAGATCATAAACAACTGTGTTGTTTGAAGGTTCAAAATCCTGCGTACCACTGGGCTGTAGTTGTGCGGTGATAACCGCATTTTGTGACAACTCTGCATTCACCACCAGGCTCATTTCGCGTTGCTCTCCCGGCTGCAAAGATCCGATAACACACTGGGCACTGGTTGGTGTGATCGAGCGACAACCAGCTGGCCATTCCACAAGACCTTGCATACTTGTTTCGATGCTCAAGGTAGCATCAGTTACCAGAGCAGCATCTGAATTTCGCGTGGTGAATACAATATAGTCGCTACCACCGGTCACACTTAAAGCCACATCGATCGCATTAACGAGACAACTCTTTGCGCGTGCTCCCGATAACATTTGCTCACTACAACTACTGAACTGTGTGGTGGTGGCGGCTGATATATTGGGCCACATTAATCGGGTGGAATCTTGATTACAAACAGTGTCGGTGTCATGCTGCGAACCCAGTGAATGACCTAACTCGTGTGTTACTAACACATCACCAATGGCACTGGGTGTGATGATACCAACATCAAAACCATCTAAACGACATAGTGTATCGATCCATGCCAGACCCAGCGTTCGATCCGTCCGCTCTTTGCCAGTAAATAAGTAAGCGAGCGCACTGTCACTGAAGAAAGTTTTTTGCTTCAGTCGATAAGTACGAAAACTTTTCAGGTAGGTTTCCAATGTAGCAGGTCCAGCTTCAATTGGATCGGCATCCTCATCACCATAAACCTGAACCTCATCCACTGCCAAGGCAATACCAAATTGACGATACACACCGTCAGCGACATTGATTTGATTCAAGGCTGTTACTAAGCCGTTACCACCATGATATCGATCAAAAGCGCTGTCTATAACAACTGATATCGGTACCACACGCATATCATTACTGCTTGCTGCAGAGCGTTTCGTTATAGTGGCCGAATCATCCAAAGGAATGGGCGTAACAATAGCGTCTTCAATTAAGTCGATGTCGGTTGATGTAGAGTCTATACGTGCAGCGGCTGAGCGGCGCACCGTTTTCATCGGCTGGTAGTAATCGAGTGTACCTGTAAGCGAATCTGACTTTAGTGTGTAACGTTTTCCATAGGCGAAGGCCGTGCCGGTTATAACATCATCAACCACTACTGCTCTGACCCATGACTCAGGATCACCAACCACCCGCCCTGTAAATATGCCCGCTGCAGGTGGCTGTGCATCCTGCAAAACACCATCGACCCAGGATGCCTCCTGCGTTAACAATCCCGGCGTAAGATCCAACTCAAGATCAACACCATCAACATTGACACTGACGCGCATTGCACCGTTATCTGAGACTGCCTGCAAGTTCATGGTGCTGGCATTATCAAGATGCCGCTCCAGTATCTCAAGGCGACGATCAGCTCTGTCATACCAGTAGCGCGACAGCACATTACCCTCTGGCAGGCTAAAACCAAAAGGCAGAGAAACCGCCGTGTGCCGCTTGCGTAACGTTATCAGTGCTTCGCGCGCAGCATCGGTATTGCCCAATTGCTCCAGCGCGATTGCATCAAGATAATCTGCCGAATCTGTATAGGCTGATTCACCGAACTCTGCCCGTAAAACCGCAAGTGTTGAGCGCGCAGCCTGGAAGTCAAATCGCTGCATAATCTGCACATAGGCTTTTAGGTATATAGCATCATCTCTTAAGCTGCTTTGCGGATATTGGGCGATAATAAAATCCAGCGTGCTAAGTGCAGACTCAATATCATTAGAGTCTTGTTTATCGAGCGCAGAGAGATAATGATTTAGTGCATTACCCGCATCATCCGCTTCGTGCAAGACAGCAATACGGGTTTGCACTGAAGAAATTCTTTCATATTCGGGGTAACGCGCCTGTATGGATCGTAGCGTTTTTAACGCTGAGCTGAATTCTCGAGAATCAATCAGCGACAATGCCTCAGTGTACAAAGTTGCTGCGTCAGCAATTGGGTTTGCAGCATTATCTGATTGTGCAAATGCTGCGTGAGCCGTAAACAGCAAAACTAAAAAGGCAGCATAAGCGATACGAAAACCCGCGCGCGTGAGCGCAACACCTTTACTGAGCAAATCATTTTTACTGAATAAGTTACTGTACACGAACAATCCCAGAGCACGATTTGCCACGACCACAACACTGAAAAGCTGGCAAATATTCAACAGAGGTTTCATCGAAAACGTTACTCTCTCTAATCCATCGACTTGAATTCAACTATCGATTTAACCGTTAGCAGCTGGTTTTTTTTCTTCAGCCACTTGGCCCTGATCAAAGAAGCTCAGCACGTCTCGGCAGTTTAAAAAGGCCTTTTCAATTTCCTCAGGGCTCGGCTTGGGTTGCTGTTCCAAGGTATCCAGAATGCGCGCCTCTTGCCGCGCTTGCTCCACTTTCTGATGCACTTGTTCCAAGGCACTATTCAAGGCATCAGAAATTTCTGAAAATTCGCGCGCATCACCCGAACGCAAACGCACATCAAGATTACCTTTGCCAATTTCATCAAGAACACGCCTGATTGCGAGCAAGGGGCTACCCAGCTTTCGCATAATGTAAACGCCAATCATTACTGTGACTAAGGCATTAACAACCAGCATGATCACTAACCATTTGGTCATCACTTCGGAGGCGGATGGCACACTATCGTTAATGAGTTGCAAATCTTCTGAAGCAAACAACAGTGGCGCTGTACCCTGCACTAGCTGACCTAATATGTTGTGATAGAAAATACCGAGAATGATTGTCGACTGAACAATAAAAAACAGTGTCAGCCAGAGCACCCTGCGGATCTGGCGCATTTGGAAGGCCTTGTCACGAATAAGTGACAACGGAAATACAGCATCTGATGAACGCGCCATAGCAAAACCCGGAAAATTAGACAAACAGGAATGACTAAAAAATCGGCTTTGCAGCGATTTACTTGATCTTAAGCACACAAGGGCTGGTGCTGAGTGGGATATTCACAGCCTCTTTGTAGAACGGTTCACAATTTAGCAGGCTTGCGTTCGAGGTAAAACGCAAGCCTTTTGTCGACATACTGCGCGTTAGGGATAGCCTCTAAACAGCAGAGGCTACTTAAGCTATTTAAGACGGCGTGCTGCTGTTGCTTTAGCAAGCTGCTCAAGCAAAGGCGTTGTATCTTCCCATGCCAGACAAGCGTCTGTAACGCTTTTGCCACGCACTAGCGGAGAGGCTTCGGGGCTCTGTGCTCCTTCAACAAGATTACTTTCGATCATCACACCCATGATGCGTTTGTCACCATCAGAGAGTTGGGCGCAAATATCTCGACAAACATAACTTTGACGCTGATGTTTTTTACGTGAGTTGGCATGGCTGCAGTCGATCATGACGTACTCAGGCAAGCCAGCCTTTGCAAGCATGGCACAGGCATCATCAACAGATGCCGCATCATAGTTAGTGCTGGCTTTTCCACCCCTCAAAATTAAATGGCAATCCGGATTGCCCGCTGTTTGAAAAATGGCAGATCGACCTTCTTTTGTCACAGACAAGAAATTATGCGGGTTGAGTGCAGCCCCTATGGCATCAACCGCAATTTGCATACTGCCAGCCGTGCCATTTTTAAAACCAACCGGACAAGACAAACCCGATGCCAGCTCTCTATGTCCCTGGCTCTCGGTGGTGCGCGCACCTATCGCACCCCAACCAACAAGGTCTGCGATAAACTGTGGGCTGATCAGATCAAGATACTCAACCCCGGCTGGCAGGCCCAAATCGTTAATGCTAGCCAGCAGTGTGCGCGCCATTCGCAGACCTTTGTTTATTTGAAAGCTATTATCCATCTCTGGATCGTTGATTAGCCCCTTCCATCCGATAGTTGTGCGCGGCTTTTCAAAATACACTCTCATGATGATGCACAAATCATCTTCGTAACGCTGCTTTAGCTTTACTAAATTGGCGGCATACTCACTGGCGGCATCCGGGTCATGTATCGAACACGGACCCACAACCACAACAACGCGATCGTCCTTACCACTGAGCATATTGCCAACGGCCTGACGCGCATTGGTCACCGTATTTTCAGCCACTGATGTGACAGGAATTTCTTCGATTAAGGCTTCAGGGCTGTTTAGCTCCTTTGTTGCCGTGATCCTCAGATCGTCTGTACGTGCATTCATGATCGGTTCTTTTATTGTCCTTCGAATAAGCGCGGCAGATTCGCCACCATTACGCTATTAACTGTTTAGGTTTGATGTTCAGATAGTTCGTATTCTGTTGCGATTGCTCAGGTCTTGTGCTTGTTGCTTAATATACTATTTTTAATTCAGTTTTCAGCCAGACATTTTAACTGCAGCGTTGAGCTGATCAATCAGAGCGCCAATCTGGTGGCTATGGGTTTTCATAGCGACACGATTAACAACCAGTCTAGAGCTTATATCAGCAATATGTTCAAGCGGTACAAGGCCATTGGCTTTAAGTGTTGCACCAGTGTCAACAACATCTACGATGAGATCACATAACTTGACCAGGGGTGCAAGCTCCATTGAGCCGTACAGCTTTATGATTTCAACTTGCCTGGCCTGGGCTGCAAAATGCGCTCGCGCGCAGTTACTGTACTTTGTCGCAACCCTTAACCGCTGAGTAGAATCAAGATTGGTATCGGGATAACCCGCCACCATTAACTTGCAACACGCTATGTTCAAGTCAATCGGTTCCAGCAAACCCTCACCACCATGCTCCATTAACACATCCTTCCCCACGACACCTACATGCGCACCGCCGTGTTGAACATAGGTCGGAACATCTGATGCACGCACAACCAGAAATTGCACATCTGGCAAATTGGCTGGCAAAATCAGTTTGCGTGACTTGTCTGGGTGTTCAGTTGGAACAACGCCAGCTGCTTCGAACAAAGGCAGCGTTTCATCAAAAATACGTCCCTTGGACAGGGCAATGTTTAACACTTGCAGCTACCTTATCTATCCGGTACACGACGAATATCAGCACCGAGTAAATGAAACTTTTCTTCGATGCGTTCATAACCTCGATCAATATGATAAACACGACGTACCGTGGTTTCACCATCCGCAACCAGGGCGGCCAATATCAAGCTTGCCGATGCGCGTAAATCTGTTGCCATCACGGGTGCACCAGTAAGACGTTCAACACCACGGATGGTCACCGAGTTACCATCGACTGTCATGTCAGCCCCCATCCGCTGCAATTCATTGATGTGCATAAAACGGTTTTCAAATACGGTTTCAGACACTTTCGCCGTACCGCTGGCAACTGAATTAAGCACACAAAATTGCGCCTGCATATCAGTCGGAAAATCTGGATAAGGTGCGGTTGCAATACTAACGGACTCTGGTCGCTGGCCGTGCATATCGAGTTCTATCCAATTATCACCGGTGGTGATATCAGCACCCGATTCACGCAGTTTTTCCAAAACCGCAGTGAGAATCTGCGGCACAGTATTACGTACGCGGATTTTGCCGCGGGTTGCTGCAGCTCCCACCAGAAAAGTGCCTGTTTCAATACGATCAGGCACGATGTTATAGCTTGTACCGTTGAGTTGATCTACACCTTCGATAGTGATTGTGCTGGAACCTGCACCCTCGATTTTAGCGCCCATGGCAATCAGGTAATTCGCCAGATCAACCACTTCAGGTTCTCTGGCAGCATTTTCCAGAACGGTTTCGCCACGCGCCAGAGACGCTGCCATTAACAGGTTTTCGGTGCCCGTAACGGTGACTGTATCGAAGTGAATGCGAGCGCCTTGTAATCGACCTGCTCGGGCCCGAATATACCCACTATCGATATCGATCGATGCACCCAAGGCGCGCAAACCATCAATGTGCAAATTGACCGGTCGTGCGCCTATGGCGCAACCACCAGGCAGGGACACCTCAGCCTGGCCATAACGAGCGACCAGCGGACCCAACACCAGAATAGAGGCACGCATGGTTCGAACAAGTTCGTAGGCGGCAGTGTAGTCGTTGATGGTCGTTGGATCGACATCCACTCTCATGTTGTCGCCCATAGTGAGCTGACAACCCATACGGGCCAGCAGCGACATCGTTGTGGTGACATCATTCAAGTGCGGCACATTACCGATACTGGATGTGCTACTTCCTAGCAAAGTAGCCGCAAGGATAGGTAAAACAGCGTTCTTTGCACCGGAAATTTTTACGTCTCCAGAGAGCGGAGCCTTGCCTTCGATCAGTAATTTGTCCATTGCCACCTTTGGTCGGTTTATCAGCCAGCATTAATGCTTGCCAAATTACGTGCACAATGGATAAACCAGGGTGCGTAACACTGCGATCAGTTCGCAGAATGACGCGATTATATCAGGGTGTCGACCTGACAGACCTCAGCGAGTTGCTGTAAAGAGGAAGGAATGTTTCGTATTTCGATGGTGTGGCCGGCACGTTTGGCAATCCCGGTCCACTCCAGCATCAAAGCCAGCCCAGCACTGTTGGCCTCAGTGACGCCTTCAAGATCAATAAGCAAATGCGCTTGCTCGCCAACTGAGTGGCCAGAAGCGTCGCCCTCTGAACGGATAGCCGATCTGCTATGAGAACTGCCAAAGCTGTTACCGATCGCTTCTGCCACTTGTTCAAGCGCTGCAGGTGCGCTTTGAAAGTTTAACGGGCCACTGACAAAGCATTGGCCAGCATCAACTCTGATAGTCAGAGCAGAGGTCTTTAAATCAGGATTCGCCATTTTTATCCTTGATCGTACCGAGCAACCCTTCGATGCCACCTTTTTCGATTTCATTAGCAAAAGCGGTGCGGTAACTTGTCACCAAACTGATGTTATTGACTTCAATGTCGTAGATCAGCCAGCCACTTTTTTCGCGCAACTTGTATAAAACGGGTACGTTATTGCCGCCCGATTGCTTAAAGATCGACCTTACGACAGCGCGATCATCACGCTTTTCTGGCTTGAACGGTTTAAATTCAATTTCTTCACCGCTGTACTCAGTCAATGCATCGGTGTAAGTGTTGAGCAGCAGTTTTTGAAATTCTGTAACCAACTCGGTTTTTTGCTCTCCACTGGCCCGGCGCCAGTGCTTACCGACTGCGAGCTTGGTCATGGTGCTGAAATCGAGATTGG
>CALHRQ010000196.1 GCA_938038175.1 uncultured Granulosicoccaceae bacterium
TTAGTACGCAGCTATTCTAGTTGGTACCATTCACAGCATGACACAAATAAGGAGAGTCAATTGTGAGCACTGATCCCTATGCAGCCCCCACTGCAGACCTTGACACAGGCATGGCGCCTATTCAGACATCTATCTGGTCGGCAAAAGGCAGGCTGAGCGCCCTGTCCTATTTCGCTCAAGCTATGGTGGCAACCGTTGTTTTCATGATCCTCGCGGCTTTGTTGGTCTTTATTGCAGGTTTGGTTTTAGGTGGCGGTGATTTCGGCAACATTGCAAGCGGTCTCGATTCAGGCCCTGGCCAAACAATTTTCATCGCAATTCTAGCCCCACTAATTATTGTTATGTATTACATAACCTGGTGTATGCTGATCAAGCGTCTACATGACAGAAACCATAATGGCTGGTGGTCACTTCTAATTTTGATCCCCATCGTGAATATTTTCTTCTCTTTTTATGCTCTGCTATTTCCAGGTAACAAAACCGTTAATCGCTATGGCACCCCTCGAATGACAAAAGGCTGGGAAAAAGTCGTTGGGATCATCGCCCTGGTTTTTATTGTCGGTGCAGTGGCGCTTGCCATTATCGGCAGCCTCGCAGGCGGCGTATAGTCGCCATAATGTGCGATATTTTCAGACCATTCATAGCTTAGCTATTAGTACGCGTGCTGACAGGCATCCAATGCTAAACGCCTGTCAGCTACTGCTTGGGCAAAACCTTGTGGTGTCACTGTCCTGAAGGTAGATACACAACACACTGTTGAAACGCCAGAAGGTGCATTGCTGCAGTTTGCTGTAGCAGGCCCTTTAGTGCGTGGCTGGGCCTGGATAGTCGATGTCATTATTCGCTTCTGTCTCCTGATGCTGATCGTATTCCTGTTCAGCGATCTGCTTAGTAACCAAGAAGCTGAGTTGTTTATTGCTGGCATCCTGATTATTGTGCAATTTGTACTCGCGTGGCTTTACACCTCTTTGTACGAAGGCTTAACCGGGGCCACACCAGGCAAAAAAATGTTTGGCCTCAAAGTCATTCACGAAAACGCAACACCTTTAACCGGTTCAGGTGCCGTTATTCGCAATTTTCTGCGCGCTATCGACGGCCTGCCAGTGCTTAATGCGGTCGGTCTGATCTGCATGCTCATTGACAATCGCTTTCGACGGATTGGCGATCTTGCGGCCGGAACGGTTGTGGTCTATCAGGACAAAAGGCCGCATCACTCTGCAGAAAAAGCCGCGCAGGCGACATCCCCACCCGCCAGCCTGACTAAAGAGGATCGTCAGGCAATAGTCGATTTTGCAGAGCGCAGTATCTTCCTATCGAAAGACAGGCAACTCGAACTGGCAAACCTGTTAAAACATCATATGAAAGATGAAAGTGATCCGGTAGCCACACTCAAAGGCTGGGCCGACTGGATCATGGGTGGACAATACAATGCTCAATCAAAAGACATTTGAGCAACAACACAAGCAGACCTGGGCTGAACTTGACGAATGCCTGACTGCACTCGAAGCGACGCGACTATTTCGCAAAAGAAAGACTGACTCTGCGCATCATTTACCAACGCTTTACGCCAACCTCTGTCAGCATCATGCCATCGCGCTCAGCCGTGGTTACAGCCATACGCTTGTGGATACGCTGCACGCGCAGATCAACCGAGCGCATCACCAGCTCTACCGTTATCAGGGTAATTGGCTTGCGCGCACCATGCGCTTTATTGGTGGTGGTTTTGCAGCAGCTGTACGTAAAGAGGCAAAATTGTTTGGCATAGCTTGCCTGCTGTTTTTTGGCACAGCTCTAGTGGCAGGCAGTTTTGCAGCTTACTCTGAAGACATAGCCGAACTGATTCTGGGCGGCAGAACCAAATTCAATATCGAGCAAATGTACGAGCCCAACACTTTCGATATCCGGCCTGCCAACATGGAAGATGCCAGTAGCTTCTACATGTTTGGTTTTTATATCGCTAATAATATCGGTATCGATTTTCGCGTCTTCGCAAGCGGTATCGTCTTCGGTATTGGCAGCGTGTTTTTTCTTCTCTTAAATGGTGTGAGCATTGGTGCAGCCGCAGGGCATCTCAGCGCAATAGGCTACGTGGATACTTTTTGGGGATTTGTTGCCGGACATAGCGCTCCAGAATTACTCGCATTGTGTATCAGTGGTACAGCCGGGCTCATGCTCGGCCGAGCCTTGATTAGTCCGGGACAACAATCCAGAGCGCTCGCCTTACTTCGAAATGCGCAGGCGGCAGTGCCGCTGGTATTAGGTGCCGGGTTAATGACATTGGTGGCAGCGTTTATTGAGGCCTATTGGTCACCATTGGAATTCGCTCTGCCCATAAAAGTGGCGGTCGGGCTTTTGATCTGGGTTGTATTCGGTGCCTATCTTTTATTTGCTGGGCGGGCAAAGTAGATGGCCGATATAGAAAAACTCTCTGTGCTGCCAAGGCCACGTTCGTCCTGGCAAGCTATCGATGCAGGTTTTTCTCTTGCTCGTGCGCACTATGGCAGCTTGCTCCTGCTGTGGCTGGGGTTCTCAATCCCCCTGTTTGCCCTTACCGCCAGCTTACAGTTTTTTCTGGAATGGCATTACACCATTTTCGTTTGGTGGTGGTTCAAACCTCTGTACGAATTACCGCTGCTGTTTTTTTTGTCAAAGGCTCTGTTTTCAGAACACACAAGCCTTCTGCAAGCGTGGAACAGTGCGCGAAAAAAAATAGGTTTACTGCTCTGTACTTACTTAAGTATTTCCAGATTAAGTAACGCTCGCACTATGAGTTATGGTGTCGTCTTTCTCGAAAATGCGACCTTTAAGCAACGCGGCCCACGCATGAGTGTTTTAAGTAGGGCTAAAACGCGCGTCACCACATTGTTATTGTCATGTCTGCACATTGAATACCTTATTGCTTATCTTGCAATCTTACTATTGATCCTGTTTTTCCCAGGTATTGTGAGCGAATTTGATATCTCAGAATGGTTCCTGGCTGGAGCTGATGACTACCCGCACTGGCTGCTTTTATCAATACTCTTTGGCACATTTCTCGCCGCCGCACTGGTCGCACCGTTTTATGTTGCAGCAGGATTTCTTCTCTATATCAACAGACGCATGGAACTGGAGGCCTGGGATATAGAGCATCGCTTTCGAAAAATAGGCAACCGAAGCAGTTTAACCGGATCGCGACTCTCATCCACGGTAAGCGTGTCCGCTGCCATTGTTCTTGTCGCAATGAGCTGCGCGAGCATGACACTAAGCTCTTCCGCATTAGCACAGCAAAACCAAAACCAAAACCAAAACCAAAACCGAAATACACTACCGGATAAAAACCAAAGCAGAATGCTTATTAATGAAATACTGGAAAGTGATGATTTCGGTGGGGAAAAAATAAAAAAATTCCCGCGACTAAAAGATAAAGACGACGAAGACGAAGAAGAATCAGAACAAGACGACGATAGCCCAGCTTTCGAAAAATTCAGAGACAGCATTGGCGCTATAGCGTCCAGTTTCAAAATCATTTTATGGATGGCAATAATCGCTTTTATTGCTCTGGCTCTTTATACAGCGTTTCGTTTTCGTGATGTCATTAAAACACCAAGAAGATCACCAGCCAGGTCAAGCCATGAGGATGCACAAAGCCACCCTCTAACAACTCACCTACCTGCAGATATCGCAAAAGCTGCCCGTGAGGCACTGCAAAACGATGAATCCCGCATGGCATTGAGTTTGTTGTTCCGCGGCGCTTTACGCTCAGTCATGACCCAATACGATATGAGTATCAAGCGTAGCGCCACCGAAGCAGATTGCAAAAGCGCGGTGTCATCTGTTGCATCAAAGCAACAGAAACAAAGCTTTGAACGGTTGATAAAACATTGGCAACAAGAAGCCTACGCCAATACCAATCAGCCAACAGACGTTGTTGAAAAATTGATTGAAGAATGGACCCATACATTTTCATCAAAAACCAACAAGAACAGTAGCGTGCCACAGCAATGAACCTGAAGCGGATACCCATTTTGCCACTGATGCTCCTGGCCGCCATGGTGCTAGCTGCTTATTGGGTATATGAGAATGTGGAGTGGTATGACCAGACGGTCCCGTTCGGCCAAAAAAAGATTGCCCGCAACAACCCCTTTCTGGCTGCAGAACGTTTGCTTGAAACACAGAAATTCAGTGTCAATAAAATCTCCGGGCGGCGCGAACTCAAGCAATTCGATAGTGACGATACCACGGGTTTACTCTGGTTAAGTGACATAGAACAAATTGAGACCACTCGAGAGGCTAAGCAATTGATTAGCTGGATACATGCTGGTGGGCACTTACTGGTTGGGTTTTCTCACTACCCCAATACGCGTAATCCGAGTGCTGGTCTGGAAATGTTGCACGATGTAGGTGTTTTCATCGACTACAACGCTATCGAAAACAACACAGAAATTGCACAGTGGAGCTCACCTGAGCTTAAAAACATAAGTTTAGCGAACCACAAAAGCAATGCTTCAGATACCGTACAAATTTCGCAGAGAATACAACCATTCCTGCTGAGCGATCAAAATTCAGCCCAACAAGACGAACCACTAAGTAACCGATCCAGGCACCTGATGCAGATTGGACTAGGCAATGGCTATCTCACCACTTACACAGAATTTAATATGTTTGATAACCGAACCATTGACAAAGCAGACCATGCTTATGTGTTGCTATGGATCGCCAAAGCCACACGAAAATCATCAGTAACGCTGGTGTCCTTACTGGAACAAACACCAGGACTACTCACCACGCTCTGGCGCAAATTGCCACTGGTTCTCATTATCCTGACAAGTGCTTTACTGCTACAGTTATGGCGTACATCCCGAAGATTGGGCCCAGTTGAGCAACAGCAAGTACTGAATAAAAATAACCTCATGGCCCATCTTGAAGCCCGTGGCCGCTTTCACTACAAGCACAAACACAAAGCTAAATTATTGCAATCAGTTCAGCACGCCGCCATTTTAAAATTCGCCAATTTAAGCCGTGGGGTCAGCATCGAAGACCTGGAAGAACATGAGCAAAACAGGTTTGCAAAGCAGGTTTCGGAACGCCTGGGGTGTACACCATCTGTGGCAAAATCCGCTCTTTTTGGCACTTACCGTAACGACGACGAATTGATACTGCACAGTCGTATTTTGCAAAAAATCCTGCATAAATAATTTAACGACACACAGCGACACGGACTACTGGACTTAAGCTTATGAATGAGCCAACACAATTTGAGCAAGCACATAACAACTTGCAGAGCTTGAGATCAAGCTTTTCAAGCGTTGTCGTCGGCCAGCAAAATACAATAGATGAACTACTGATCTGTGTTGTAGCTGGTGGGCATGTGCTAATAGAAGGTGTACCCGGGCTTGCCAAAACATTATTGGCACGTTGCCTTGCCCACTCTTCACAAGCCGAACATGTACGCATTCAGTTTACGCCAGACCTAATGCCGAGTGATATCGTCGGTCACGCCATGTTTGATCACGATACACAAACGTTCACTGTCCGAGAAGGGCCTATATTCGCAAACGTGGTTATTGCAGATGAAATCAATCGCGCCCCTGCGAAAACCCAATCAGCCTTACTCGAAGCCATGCAAGAGCAACAAGTAAGCATTGAAGGCGAAACTAGAATACTGCCGAAACTGTTCACAGTTATTGCCACCCAAAATCCAATTGAGCAAGAAGGCACCTACCCTCTCCCACAAGCGCAGCTAGATCGTTTTCTATGCAAAGTACTGATCAACTACCCATCTAAAGCGGATGAGCTGATCATGCTTCAATCCATCACACATGAAAGCATTGCTCATCAGCTGGATTTATCGGCGCTGCAAGCGGTAACCAATGTGCAATCCATGCTGGACATGCAAACGGCAGCGAGCTTTGTTACGGTGGATAACGCTGTGCAGCAATATATCGTGGATATTGTGACTGAGACACGTCAATGGAATGGAATTGAAATGGGCGCTGGCCCGCGTGGCTGTATCGCCTTATTGCGCGCAGCCAGAGCGCACGCTCTACTACAAGGCAATGTGTTCACCACGCCAGATGACGTAAAGGCAATGGCGTTACCGGTTCTGAGGCATCGCATACAGCTAACACCCGATCTGGATATCGAAGGCTATTCTCCCGATGACGTCGTTCGGGATTTAATCGCCACGGTTAATGCTCCACGATCGTGATACCAGGCAAACGGTTAATTGGCTTAATGCTGGCGTTGGCAATCAGTGCGATTGCGCCAACAATGTGGCCGAAGCTCTTTTTACCGTGGTTGTTATTGCCAGCAGCGATCATTATTCTATTGTTATTTGAAACCCTTCTGTTAAGCCGCATTAAGCTAAGTGCGGAACGCCAAGTGCGCAATGTTATGGCACAAGGTGAGTGGTCTGAAATAGGCGTCACTATCAGTAATCCGTCGCAATTAAATGTGAATCTGAAGGTGCATGACATGCACCCGTTTCAGTGTCTCGTACAAGGGTTGCCTCAAAGCCTGACAATCAAACCAAATCATAGCCGCACAGTTCGCTACGAGCTGCAAGCCGAGGATCGTGGGGATCTTGATTTTACACACGTGGATTGCCAAGTCAGCGCAGGTTTAAAATTATTGCATCGCTCAGTAAAGATTAGCTGCCATTCGGCTGTCAAAGTGTTTCCAAACTTCAAGGCCAACAGGCTGTATGGTTTACTGCTCAGCAAACAACACCTCGATCATCTTGGTATACGCCGCTTGCCGCGCCAGGGAAAAGGCAGCGATTTTCATCAACTACGCGAGTACCGTGATGGTGATAGTTTACGCCAGATCGACTGGAAAGCCACGGCGCGCATGCGCAAACTGATTGCACGTGAATACGCCCAGGAGCGAGATCAGCAAATCGTTTTTTTACTGGATTGCAGTATGCGAATGCGACATAAAGATCATCATGCTTCGCACATGGATGACACACTAAACGCCATCGTACTGCTTGCCCATGTCGCATTGCAGCAAGGCGATGCCACCGGTATTATGACTTTTGGCGGTGTTGATAGATGGATAGCGCCCGCCAAAGGCGCAGCTGCGGCAAAACGCCTAATGCAGGGTATTTACGATATACAAGCTACACGCGAACTACCCGACTACGTGCAAGCTGTAGAAACACTCGCTCATCGTATACGACGTCGCGCACTGGTTATTCTTATAACGAATTTGCGTGTCGAAGATGGGCAAGCAGCTCAACAAGCCTTACAACGTCTAAAAAGCAAACACCTTGTTTTAATAGCAGACTTACGAGAAACCGACCTTGAAAAAGCCAGCGCTCTGAAACCACGCTCAGCAGAAGAGGCGACGCTTTGGCTCAGTGCTGAAGGGTATCGACATGAAAGACGCCAACAACATCAATTGGCGCTTGCCAGTGGCGCACGTTTAGTGGATGTAGCACCAGAGCAGCTTTCGGCAGATTTGATTACGCGTTATTTGGCAATAAAAAGATTAGGACAGTTGTAGTTTGATTGATAACCCTTAGCATGCTTTAGTCCGATCTTTATTCCAATAGAGACCATGTTACAGTCAATTACTTGCCGGCTGCTCGAAACAAGGCTTCATATTCATCTACCATTGTCTGCATATCAAAATGTGCGAGCGCGTGCGTTTGAGCAAAGTTTGCCATTTTGGCAAGCCGCCCCTTATCGTTTAGCATAGCTAAAATAGCATCAGACAAAGCCTCAACCGATTTTTCCACAAGCTCGCCACCAACTTCATCACCGTCACGCGCCACAGCATCTGCCGAACCACCCGCATTGGTGAGCACAACGGGTGTACCTGCGGATTGCGCCTCAAGCGCGGTTAATGGGTGGCCTTCACGATCAGAGCTCAATACGAAAAGATCGAGCGCTGCCAGCACATCAGGAATATCGGTACGTGCACCAGCAAGCATGACATGACTATCAATATCAGCATCCATAATGGCGGCTTCAATGGAAGGCCTTTCCGGACCATCGCCCACAATAACTATTTTAAAATCATGCCGATGTTTTTTAAGTTCAGCGGCTGTTTGTACCAAACGTACGTGATTTTTAGCTGGCACCATACGACCCACGGTACCAATCAGCAGTTGATCTTCTGGTACCCACTGCGCTCGAAGGGACTGCCCATCACCAGCGGCATAGCGTCTGGTATTTACACCATTGTTTATCACCGTTACCAATGATTCATCAATACCAATCTCCTGCTTATAAAAATCAGCAGTATCGTTAGATACAGCAACTAAGCGAAAAGTTGAGCGAGCAAGTTGTCGGTCCAAAAAACGATACACTGATGGCTTCCAGTTATCACGACTGTGTTCAGTAACAATCGCCGGGATGCCTGTGCGCAATAGACTGATACGCGTCCAAAGGTTCGCTGTCCACAAGTGCGAATTGACAGCAACCGGTTTTATGGATTTTAGTAGCTTACGTAAACGGTTAGGTAAGGAGGGATCTACACCAGGCTTTTTATCCAATACATGCACAGTGACTGCATCATCCAGCCTGCTAACCAGCTCACCCTTTTTGGTTAAGCAAATCATATGAACTTGCCATTGCCGTGCAAGAAACTGATTGGCAAGATCAACCAGCATCTGCTCAGCACCACCGACAGTAAGGGCTTCAATGCAAAAAGCGATAGCGGGCTTATTGGAAGCCGCGATGCTGGTACTGCCGGCATCCATAAGCTCAGAGCCTGTCACGAGACCACCTTTCCTGGTACATAACGCTTGAACAACTCAATCAGCTCGTTGATGTTTGCCTGTTGATTAAATAGTTGACCCACCTTGTTAAACCCATTATCGCTAATTTGTTGTGCCAACGGTTCATCCTTGGCAAGCGCTGCGATTGCATCAGAAAACCCGTTGACATCATCCACTTCAACCAGCCTTCCTGTCTCGTTATCGGTGATGAGTTCAGGGATAGCACTGACTCTCGTTGT
>CALHRQ010000197.1 GCA_938038175.1 uncultured Granulosicoccaceae bacterium
GTTTCATGTTGCTTTTATTACGGTTCACTTTCCAGCTTATGTTCGTGACCTGGGGCTTGCTGCAAAGTACGGAGCGTACAGCCTTGCCTTAATCGGATTATTCAATATTATTGGCTCTTTTGGCTCAGGCTACTTAGGACAAAAATTCAGTATGAAACGTGGACTTGCGGTTATTTACTTCGCCCGCGCTATCGTTATTTTATTGCTGCTGTTGTTGCCCAAAACACCGCTGGTAATTCTGACTTTTGCATCAGTGATGGGTATTTTATGGCTATCAACAGTGCCTTTAACAACAGGGATTATTGCTCAGGTGTTTGGTGTGCAATACATGGCAACCTTATTTGGCTTTGTTTTTCTAAGCCATCAAATCGGCAGCTTTTTAGGTGTTTGGCTCGGTGGGGTTTTACACGACAAAACGGGCAGCTACGATGGCATGTGGTGGGCCGGTATTGCGTTTGGTTTGTTGGCAGCTCTAGTGCATTTGCCGATCAATGAAAAACCGCTGGCAAGGTTGAATACGCAAAAGGCTGGGGTGTAAACGTTATAAAAAAACGAATAAGTGCAGATGCACTTATTCGTTTAAAAGTGGTTGTACTACTGCAGTGGTGCGCTGCGGCTAGTACGTGTGCCATCGGCTGATCGGGTTCTTACCGACATAACGTTACCATTTGGACTGACACCATTCCAGGTATTCCATGTACTACCATCAAGGCTGTATTCGAGCGCTAGACCGGGTAAACCAATATTCATAGTCAGCTGCCCACCATTACTGAGCGCACCTGGCAATGGTATGCGATATTGAACACCTGCTGCATCAAGCTTCGCCAGTTCTTTTTGTCCAACAGCCGCTGCAAATTCCGCGTAATCCTGGGCAATCGCATTTGAATCCACTTGCCCTGAGTTGGCATCAAAAGTTTGTCCGGCTACGTATGGCAGCTCCCAGCTGGCGCGATGCCATGCACGCTCTGCATAAGCCAGTAATCGTGGAAACAGCATGTAATCGAATTGCTCTGGTGTGCGGACTGTTTCACTCCAAAGCATCGCTTCTGTACCTGCAAAACCAGTGTGTGCACGTTGACCGGTTGCGCTCCAGGGATTGCCAGCTTTGTTGAAAGATGTCTCTGCGTTTTGCGGCAAATTCTCCGGGCTAAACGTGAAGACTTTTCGGGTACCGTTGGCGCGTGTTGCCCAGTAGTAGCCTCGTTCTTCTGGATCAACTTCGTATGGAAAATCAAAGTACAAAAAGTCTGGCAAAGACAAAATGATATCAATACCTCTGTTTTGCAGTTGATTAGCAGCGTCGCTTGTACCAGAACCGTTTGAACTTAAAGTTGACCAGAAGTTGGTTGCGACACTGGTGGTTTGCAGTTGCTCTGCAGCAATACCATTAAACGCATCTGAAAAAGCGACTAGAGTAGAGATGCCGGCGTTGCTAACGATCTGGCTAACGCGTTGTATAAAATGAGCACCAAGCTCTTCGCGTGAATTTACCCCCGATGTGTTTGCAATATACGCTTCGCATACCGGTGATCTTGCCCAGGGTTCGTCAAACGCGCTGGTGTCTTGCCCGAAAAAGCCGCCACCTGTGAGTATATTGATAGCTTCATCACCACCCATATGCCATACATCCAGTGGCAGGCCAGCTGAGTCATACAAGCCTTTTACACTGCTGACAAGCGTATTGATAAAGTTATAAGTGCCAGGCAGGCAGGGGTTAATGATGCTGTCATTGTAGTTCTGTACCGTGAGATAAACAGAAGTATCATTAGGGTCATCAAGGCGCACATTGATATCATTTGCGTCACCACGTGCCAAAGCACGAGCACGCATAGAGACAACGGCTGCACGTGCATGAGCTGGCATGTCAAATTCTGGAATAATCTGAATAAACCTGGCATCTGCGTACTGCAACAGGTTTATAAATTCCTGCTGTGTATAAAAGCCACTGCCCTGGTTATTGTTGTTTGGGCCAGAACCCATCGCCGGCATTAAGGAATCTGTTTCGGTTACCAGGCCGTTGGCGTCAACTTTAAATGCCCGTTGTCCACCAACGCTTGTGAGTTCAGGTAATGAAGGAATCTCAAGGCGCCAGCCTTCATCGTCTGCAAGGTGCAGGTGTAGCCTGTTGAGTTTGTAGGCTGCCATTTGATCCATTAACTTTTGCAGCGACGCAACCGAATGAAAGTTGCGTGCAACATCGATATGCATGCCTCTGTAATCTGCGCGTGGTGAATCGGTGATGGTGACGAATGGAATCGTGTCTACACCTGATTGTACAAGTGCCAGCACCGACTGAGCAGCATAAAACAACATTGAAGAGTCTGAGCCATTTAGCGTAATACCCGAAGCATTGACGCTCAG
This sequence comes from uncultured Granulosicoccaceae bacterium, assembly GCA_938038175.1. Lineage (GTDB taxonomy): Bacteria > Pseudomonadota > Gammaproteobacteria > Granulosicoccales > Granulosicoccaceae > Granulosicoccus. Next base: position 2,362 of record CALHRQ010000197.1, read on the forward strand.
GTTATAGGTGTTCGCAGGTAAGTTTGAATCTACATTGCCAATAACCTGTATACCGCTCGCTCCGGTTATTTGCGTAAGTCTTGCTTGCAGCGCCTGTACGCTGGCAGCCGGTAAACCATTTAGCGCAAACGTCAGTCCACCATTGATATTCAAACTGCCGGTTTGGGTTGTGATCGATTGTGGCTTGGGTATGATGCGTGATTGAATCTGCTGTGCTGAGAGGTTGTTGGCAGCCGCAGACACATCCTGGTTGCGAGTAAAACGCACAGACGAAGTAGCAATTGGGTTGTTTTCTCCTACAAATTCGAAGCGGTTATTACCGGTGATTTCCATGGAATACTTGCTTTCGTCGGTATCGTCATCGGTGTTGGGGATTAGAGTGATGTCGTTGCCACGTGATATCCAGTAACGGGGCTGGAAATCTGATTCTGCCAAATTCTGAAACTCAGTGATCATTTTGATCGTTTTGACAGCCGGTGAGAATCCACCGAAGTTAGCTTGTGGTGCAACATAATGTAAGTCTCCATTGACATGCCTGACAGTGAATTCGTCACTCTCAACTTTTAATACACGGCGTGTCATATGGAAATACAATTTCCAACTGTCGTCGGATAGAACACCACCAGCATCTTTGATGTGCAGGTTGACCACGTTGCACGAATTGAACTGTGCACCCAGCCCCGAACAATCCAAACCGGTAGAGGTACCTTGATTATGTGCTACTTCAAACATGATCGCTAACGGGTCGGGCAGAGCTGCTACTCGATCAAACCCTGTTCTGAGAACCAATGGATCATTTGCGATAGCAGGGCTGGTGGCAATATCAGAACCAGTATGGCTTATGCCTGCACGCAAAAGCTCAGTGCTGTTGATCGTGGTGTCAGGCTGATTGTTGGCATTGTCATTTGTGTCTGCGTCGTTGTTCGAATCATTGTCATTCGAATCAGCTTCGCCGTTGCTATCAGTGTCTGGGCTATTGTTTGTGTCAGGTTGCTGATCTGTGTTCGAACCATCAGTACCGGACGATGCGTCAGAGCCAGCTGGAGTGTCAGTGTTGTTCTGGTTAGCGGTGCTATTCGGATTGTTCGCGTTAGTGTTGTCCGGGTCAATGATGTCTGGCTGCCCCGTGCTGTTATCGCCTGTTGCAGGGCTTGTGGACGAAGAACTGCAGGCACTGAGCAGAAATACGGGCAAAAGTGCGGTTAGGAGGAATTTATGCATGGGCATT
>CALHRQ010000198.1 GCA_938038175.1 uncultured Granulosicoccaceae bacterium
TAGCTGATGTTGATATGCATGCGATTCAAACCAGTGGCAACTGTATTCGCAATACAACCAGTGATCCTCTGGCAGGAGCAATTGGTGATGAAATAGAAGACCCACGCCCTTGGTGTGAACTCATCAGGCAGTGGTCAACGCTGCATCCAGAATTTAACTGGCTACCACGCAAATTCAAAATTGCTGTCACCGGGGCAAAATCTGACCGAGCAGCTGTACAAGTGCATGATATTGGCCTGCGCCTGGTTAAAAATACTGACGGTGACACCGGCTTTGAAGTGCTGGTTGGTGGTGGACTTGGCCGCACGCCACACATCGGTTCCGTCATTAACTCTTTTTTGCCCGCTAACGATTTACTGACTTACCTCAATGCCATACTGCGAGTCTACAATCAGCAAGGCCGGCGGGACAATTTATACAAAGCCAGAATCAAGATTCTGGTTAAAGCCATGGGTATTGATGCGTTTAAAGACTGTGTAGAAGCAGAGTGGGCAGCCTCCAAACACGAAGACGACACCTTTACGGCAGAAACAATCGACAGGCTCAAGCAAGGTTTTACTACAATGCCTGCATCGACTGGTAGCGATGAAGATCCTGTAGAGCTTGCGTCAAACCCCTTGTTTAACCAGTGGTTCAGGAGTAATACCCGTACGCACAAAGACCCCGCTCGTCGTATTGTGTTTATCTCATTAAAAGCACCTCTATCACCAGCTGGCGACGCAACGGCCGAGCAAATGAGCTTTGTTGCAGAACTGGCTGATCGTTTCAGCTTTGGCGAGATCCGTACAACACATGAACAAAACTTAGTGCTTGCGCATGTAGAAAAAGAACAACTTTACAACCTGTGGAAATCGCTTAACGAGCAAAAGCTTGCCACACCCAATATCGGCAAGCTATCAGACATGATCGTTTGCCCTGGATTGGATTTTTGTTCACTGGCAAACGCTGGTACGCTCACCATATACGATCAAATATATGCACGTTTTGACAGTATGGATTACCAACACGAACTGGGTGATATCGGAATCAAAATATCCGGTTGCATGAATGCCTGTGGCCACCACCATGTCGGCGATATCGGTGTACTGGGTGTAGAGAAAAACGGCGAAGAATGGTATCAACTGACATTAGGTGGTCATGCTGGAAACGATGCGGCTATAGGTAAGAGACTTGGCAAAGCCATTCCTAAAGAAGGTGTTGCAGACGCAATCGCATCCATTCTGGATACGTTCGTGCAAGCTCGCGAAGAACAAGAACTGTTTTACGATGTCGTAAAACGCATCGGTATAGAACCATTCAGGGAGACTGTGTATGCCAGTGCTGCTTAATGGTCAGCTATTCGACAAAGATAGATGGCTAAGGCTTGAGGATGATGTCGAACTACCTCAAGATGCAAGTCATTGCATTGTGAGCTTATCGCGGTTTTTAGAGATTAACGCCCCGGCGGTGAAAACGCCTGTGGATAAAGCGTCTGAGATTAAAGCGACCGAGCTTGCAGCCAATGCATCAGCCAACGGTTCAAATATCTCATCCATCAAGTTTCCAGGTGGCGTGGTGTTATCGCCAAGTGATAGTGTCAGCCTGCTCGCACCCTACTCTAAGCAACTGCCGCTTATTTGTATTGACTTCCCGGTATACACAGATGGCCGTGGTTACAGCCATGCACGGTTACTGCGTAAGCGCCAAAACTATACCGGTGAGCTACGTGCACTGGGAGATATCAGGCCTGAACAAATGTTGTTTATGGCACGCACTGGCATCAACAGTTTTCAGTTTGATTGCCATCCAGACGTGTCATTGATTAAGAAGCTTGCTTCACAATATACAACGAGCTATCAAAGCAGCTACCCCCTGCCCGCTGTGTAAGCCTGGCAACTAGAAACGGCTGGCTCTATTGGGCCAGCTGATTATCTTGAGCTAGACTGTCAGGAGCTCATCTCACTTTTCTACGCCCTCTGCCTGCAACGATATTAGTTAGCAAAAAGATAAGGCCTGCAACAACCACTATACTTGGACCGCTAGGGGTGTCTGCGAGCATGGACAAACCCAAACCACCGGCCACCGCCACAATAGCCAACAAGCTTGCAACTAACGCCATAATTTCCGGTGTAAAGGCGAGTGGGCGCGCGGCGGCGGCCGGAATAATTAGCATGGCAGTGATCAGCAAAGCGCCTACTATTTTGATCGCAACTGCAATGAGAACAGCAAGACTAAGCATCAAAACAAGTTGTTCTCGCTGCACCGAAAAACCTTTCGCAGAAGCCAGATCGGGACTGAGTGTTAAGGTCAGCAACGGAACCCAACGCCAAACCAGCAAAAACAGTGTTACTAGTGCGCCGACCCAAATCAGAACAAGCTCAGATTTTGCTATCGCAAGAATATCGCCAAAAAGATAGGCATGTAAATCGACACTTGTACCGCTGATTTTTGATACCGCTACAAGGCCTGCGGCCAACGCCAGATGGGCAAGGACGCCCAATAACGTATCAACACCATATTGCCCTCCCTGGAAGCGCACCAAACAGATTGCTATCGTCATGCACACAACAAGCACGCCCACAATAATCGATATTGAAAATGCCAGCGAAAGCGCAACGCCTAACAGTGCAGCATGTGCAGTTGCATCGCCAAAATAAGCCATGCGCCGCCAAACCACAAAACACCCCAGAGGACCGACCGCAACAGCCAGTGCAAGGCCAGCAACGAATGCACGCACTAAAAAGTCATCCAACATACCGCGCCACTCTGACTTGAGAAACTGATTTACTGCAATCACTTGCGCCACTAAAAGCAAAATGACGATTTCTATTGATGTTTAGATGCATGGCCTTGCTAATGGTCATTTGATTGGTTTTTTGCGTGGTTTTGCAAAGGCTCATGCGAGTGCTCATTCGTATGATCATGTGAGTGATCATGTTCATGCCGATACAGTGCTAATGCGCCTTCGGTACCAAGGCCAAACAGCGCACGGTATTCAGGTGCTGCCGATACGATAGTTGGCTCACCTTCACAACAAACATGGCCATTAAGACAGATCACACGATCCGACGCACTCATGACAACATGCAGATCGTGACTAACCATCAGTACCGCGCAACCTTGCTCATCACGCACCTCAGCTATTAATTTATAAAAAGACGCCTCGCCTTGCTGGTCGAGCCCTTGAGTCGCTTCGTCCAGAATGAGAATATGTGGATCAGCCATCAAAGCCTGTACAAACAGCACCCGTTGCAATTGTCCGCCGGAAAGCGCACTGACTTGTTGTTTTAGTGCATCCTGCAAACCCACTTTCTGCAGCCAGTACATTTGTTCGTCTTTGTTGCAGCGCGCACCTAAACCAACATAACGCCGCACTGTCATTGGCATCCGCTGATCTACTCCCAGCCGCTGCGGAACATAGCCGATGCGCAGCCCATCCTGTGCCGTGATCTGACCTTTATCTGGTTGTATTGCGCCAATCAGAATGCGCAACAATGTCGTTTTTCCAGACCCATTGGGACCGAGCAATGTGACAATCTCGCGTTGCCCAATACTAAAATCAATATTGTGTAAAACGACATTGTCTTCGTATTGAACAAAAATACCGGACGCTTTAATTAACGTTTCTGAGTTCATTACTAACCTTCAGGACACATGGCACAGATACCACTGAGTTCCATCACGGTATTACTGGGTGTAAATCCGAGCATACAGGCGACTCTGGATATGTTTTTAGAAACTTGCGGAATACTGGTTTCAGCCACTTTTCCACAGCTACTGCACACCAGCAGGCAAGGATTAACACAATCTGACGGGCGTGTGCAGGCTACATAACTGTTTTGATGTTGGAGCTTATGCACGAATCCTTCATCTATCAGAAAACCTAAAGCGCGATACACCATTGGGGGCTTTTCGCCAAAGCCCTTTTTACTCAAAATTTTTAAAATTTCGTAAGCTCCCATGCCAACATGAGACTCGAGCAGGATCTCTAATGTCTGACGGCGCACTGGTGTCAACCTCAAACGCCTTTCTGCGCAGGCTCTGTCAACAGCCTCCAACACACCAGCCCGGCATTGTTTATGGTCATGAGCGGTAAAAGCAACAGCCTGTTTTGACATTAAATGGGCCTTTGTCCGATAAGTTATTGCAACTGACAACAACAGTGATTTGTTATAATATAACAGAAATTGCAAAACCACTGACTTGGCAACGCCGTTTCGGTTAATCCAGACCTACAGCCTTTAGTTATAAACACTGTGAAAACGCAACTGCGCAAAATTGGACTTCGGCTAATGCTGGTCGTTATGAGCATTGGACATGCAGAGGCCAGGCAACATCTGCGGGTTGTCTCTGACATCCCACCAGTCCACAGCTTGGTTGCAAGTGTGAGCGCAGGCGTCAATGTTCCAACCTTGCTCTTGGACAGCGGGCATTCTCCACACCATTTTTCAACAAAACCCTCGCATGCAAAGCTGCTACAAAACGCAGATATTGTTTTCCTCCTGGGTGGTACGCTGCTCCCTCAGCTCAATACGCTCAGTAATAGCGTAATTAAGGGTGAGTCTGTTGTCTCGCTAATGGATCTACCCGGCACTAAAGAGGCAGACAACTTTGATGGGCATATTGACCCGCATGCCTGGCTCGACCCGCGTAATGCTATCGTATGGGTTAGGCAGATTGGTGATGAATTTATACGACTTGATCCTAATAACAAAACGATTTACACCAACAATGTTCAAGAATCAATTAACTCAATCGAACAAACCTACACAGAAATAAAAGCGCTTTTAAAACCATTCAGGTCAAGCCCATACCTGGTTCAGCACGATGCTTACAATTACTTTGAAGACGCTATGCTATTAACAGGTGGGCAGGCAATTGCACGCAGCGATGCGCGGCTGCCTGGTGCAAAAAAATTGCGTGAGATGCGCAAGCAGGCGCAGCAAGCTCATTGTCTTTTTACAGAAGAACAACACGATGCAAGTTTTATTGATGTTGTCAGCGGCGACACAAACGCGAGGCGCGCTACACTCGATCCGCTAGGTACCAGGCTGGCTGCGAACGCTACAATGTATACAACCTTGTTAAGTAACCTGGCCATGACTATGGCTGACTGCCTGAGCGGCGAAAACAAGAACTGAGCTGCAAGCAAAACTAATTTAGAGAAACAAGAAACAAGAAACAAGAAACAAGAAACAAGAAACAAAGTCTAACGAAAGGTTGAAAACACAACCCTAAGCCACCAATAAAACTAACTTAAATATTCTCAAACGAAGAAAATGTATGGACAAAAAACTACTCGATATTCTGGTATGCCCAGTCACTAAAGGTAAATTAGACCACCGCGGCGACGAACTATGGAGCGTAGCCGGAGGCCTGGCGTACCCCGTAAGAGATTCGATTCCAGTGTTACTGGAAACTGAAGCCCGAACACTCTCTCTAGAAGAAATTGAAACACTGAAGGCGGAACGAAAGTAAATTCAGCCTTGCAGTGTTTGTCCGCAATTATACTAATTAGCCAGTCTGACCGTAACCACTGAGGATCGCGCTTCTAACCAGCTCTTACTTGAGCCTTGCAGTTTACGCATCTGAAAAAACACTGTCTCCTCACCAGACAAAGCGCCACCCAACGCAATACGACTTGTATATTGCTTCCACTGAGCATCGGTGAAACTACTATCGGCACTAACACGATAATGCGTTGGTTCGCCTGAGACTATAGTGCGAAGTGTTTTACTGTCATCACCTTCCACTACGAGGTTATCCACACCAATTGCCGGTGGATTAGGTGCTGCCAATATGCTGCCCGCTTTACAGCGTGGCCCAGGTATACCTTGACTCAGTCTGACTTGTTTGATCAAGTTAAAACCACGGGCCGGTTCATTTAAGCGAACACCAGTAAACCGATCTTTGGAAACTGTCACGAGCAACGGCACATTAGGTACATCAACCAAAACTTGGCCAGAAGCATCGGTAAATTCAGAGCCGTAGCGCTTGTAATTACCTTGCAAACCAAAACACACTGCAACGCCCGGCAGTGGTGTTCCAAATTCATCAACAACGCGAACACCAAATTTTGCGGCAGAAACAGGCATTGCTGTTGCACCGAGAGCGAACACCGTAACGGGTATCAGTAACTTCTTCAGACAGTTTAAATGACTAGATGTCTTTTTCATATTTTCCCCAACTCCTGCAATCGCGAAGGCGAAATTGCATCCTTAATAAACGTTGAGGCCATTTCACCTTAATAAGCGCTTGCGGTATGGGAGTTATTTCACATAACTGTCAGCGTAAATGTCGGCTGAGTTTGATGTTGGGCAAATGCTATTTAAGAGCCACGCCAATTACGAATCGGGCCTGTGTCGATGTGCACAAAACCAGACGATCCATAGTAGCCAACGCCACCCGATTTAAGGCTGAGGGCGGCTTTTTGTATATCGCGAGCTGAGCGCCCTGGCAGATTCATATCCAGCGCACGGCCTTCCATGTGCAAGCTATATTTAGCAACACCCGAAGAACGTTTTCGCAGTTTGGCATTGGTTTCTGGGGTGCGATAGCCCGATAACACGTGTATCCGTTCTTTGGAATCAAGCAGACGGTATAGCCTGTATAAATCATCTAACAGTGTGAGGTCCATATTAGTGGCTTCATTAGCCCGGTGGTCGCGCATGAGGTGGTTGATCTGCACTAAACTATCGGCAACATATTCACCATCCAACCAGTAGACAACATCCAGTTTTTCCCAGGTGTGAGCATTTACCAGCTTTAACGTGCGCGGCATACCGGCAGGCTTAACCAATGCACCGTCCTCGTATGAGGTGAGCGCAGAGGCCAATGATGAATTGGCAAACACAAAAGAGCCTGCAGCTGCCGCTATTTTGCTGGTATCTCGCAAAAATCGCCGGCGAGAATGTAAATATGGACTTATGTCCTTGCTGCTTTCCATTAAGAATTTAACCTAAGTGTCTGTTTCGCTTTAGTTCCCGCGATATTGCGTAATTTACGTCAATGTATGCCGATTATTCTGCCACAAGCGTCATAAAACTTCGATGACATTTGGTGCAGTAAACAGCGAAAAACAACACTAATGAATGAGCCGCTAAAGGAACCGATGTGTTATGCGAGGGGGTTCATACCAATACTGGTTAGCCTGGGCTTATACAGGATTTTAAAAGGGCTCCATTTGGCTGGAGATAACATGAAGGTAATAATATAAAGGTGTGAAAGAATTGCCTTTTGCTGTTTATGCAGCGCCTTACAACACCCCAATCCTTAATCAAACCAGCCGTCAACGTCCGCAAGGCTAAAAACCTTGCTATTCCAGTCTCCAGGGTTCTGTGGCAGTTTAACTTTACAGAGTATGCGACTTAACAGCTGGGCAGACTGGCTCATCCTTGAGTCTTTTTGTTACAAGCTAGCGCTTAAACTACATCGAAAAAATAGAACAACAATTTAGTGCGCCACTTAAGAGAGCTGGCGGATTGTTGGCCCATCTGCCGAATCCATCACTTCGAACCCAAGTTCAGCAAGCTCGTCGCGAATGCGATCAGCAGCAGCCCAATCTTTGTCAGCTCGCGCCTGCGCTCTTTGTTCAGCCAGTACCAATACGGTATCCGGTATGCTGAGTTCCTGCGGTTCCCACTTGGCAAGATCGAACCCTAGAAGTGCATCGAACTGATCGAGCGTGGCCTTTTTATCCTCATCTTTAAGCTCTGACTTCAATAACTCCCACACGACTGCCAAAGCCACTGAAGTATTCAGATCATCACAGACAGCAGCATAAAAACGATCGACGTGCGTTGCACTTGGGACACCACCATCAGGGAAAGCATGGTAAGCCGTACGCAATCTGTTTAAGGCTGTTTGAGCGCTATCCAGAGTTTCCCAGCTAAACGATATATCACTTCGATAATGCGCCATCAAACATAACAAGCGATAAGCGAGCGGATCGTAGTGACGCTCCAGCAAGGTTGCCATGCGTAAAAACTCACCGCTTGATTTCGACATCTTGGCCGAATCTACTTGTAGAAAGTATCCATGCAGCCAGTAGTTCGCCAGGCGAGTCCCATGACAGACCGCTGTCTGGGCGATTTCATTTGCATGATGAATGGGTATGTGATCTTTGCCCCCACAATGGATATCGAACAAAGGGCCAAGATACTTTGCGGCCATTGCTGAACATTCGATATGCCAGCCAGGAAACCCTTTACCCCAAGGACTCTCCCATTCCATCTGACGTACCTCATCAGCTGGGCTGAACTTCCATAAGGCAAAGTCGGTGACCTGACGTTTTTCACCCAGGCTTACCCGAGCACCTGCTTGCAGACCTTCTACATCAAGTCGTGCAAGATAGCCATAGTCTGGGTCTTTAGAAGTATCGAAGTAAACGCCATCAGAGGTAATGTAAGTAAAACCTTTCTGTTCTATCTGCTGGATACATTTAATTTGTTCAGCAATATGATCGGTCGCTTTGCACAATACATCTGGCGTTTTAATGTTGAGTTCATTAATATCAGACATAAACGCATCGGTGTACAAATCGGCTATTTCAAACGCTGTTTTGCCTGTGCGTTCTGCACCCGCTTCCATCTTGTCTTTACCATCATCAGCATCAGAAACAAGGTGACCGACGTCAGTGATGTTCATCACATGACGCACTGTGTAACCAGCGGTTTCAAGTGCACGCCTTAAAACATCTTCAAACACATAGGTACGCAGATTACCGATATGTGCGTAGTTATAGACAGTTGGGCCACAACAGTACAAGCCAACATCGCCATCAGGCGTGATTGGTTCGAATTTACGGACTGCGCGTTCGTATGTGTCGTACAAACGCAACGGTTGATCGTGAAAAGGCTGATTCATAAGTGTAAGCGCTAAGACAGGTAGTAACAGATAGGCGATACCCTACATGTCTATTAAATATACTGAACCTTGAGTATTTCGTATTCAATGACGCCTTTTGGGGTTTTGACATCAACCTCATCGCTTTCATTCTTGCCAATGAGGGCTCGCGCCACAGGCGAACCGAATGAAATCTTGCCGGACTTTAAATCCGCTTCATCATCGCCCACAATCTGATAGGTAATTTCCGCATCTGAAGCCAGATCCAACAGTGTGACTGTCGCACCAAAAATAACCTTGCTTGATGCATCCATCTTGGTCACATCAATGATTTGTGCATTGGACAACTTGGCTTCAATTTCTTTGATACGCCCTTCAATAAAACTTTGTTGTTCTCTAGCTGCATGGTATTCAGCGTTTTCTTTTAGATCACCATGCTCACGTGCTTCCGCTATATGCTCAATTACCCGAGGGCGCTGCACTGATTTAAGGTCTGCCAGCTCGGAGCGTAAATCATTTTCGCCACGTGCTGTCATTGGAAACTTGTTCATACTGACTCCTGATGGATATCGCTCAAACTGTACACCGGCACATTTACTGGAGACACATTCAGCGCAGCGCAAATCGCGGCCGCTCCGGCAAGTGTCGTGGTATAAGGGATCTTCCGGCTTAATGCTTCATCTCTTATATAGTACGAATCTGCTATTGCCTGCTGACTATCGGTGGTATTGATGATCAAGTCAATGGCGCTATTCTTGATTTGGTCGAGCACATGCGGTTGCCCTTGCTTAAGCTTATTGATACCTTCGCAAGGTAAACCTGCTGCGCTGATGGCCTCTTGTGTACCACGGGTAGCAACGAGTTCGAATCCGATACGCCGCAAATCTCTGGCAATCTCTGCAACTCGAGGCTTATCCTGATCCCGCACACTTAAAAAAGCACGCCCTTCTCGTGGAAATTTTACCGACGCACCCAAAGATGCCTTAAAAAAAGCTTCACCAAAAGATTTGCCAGTGCCCATGACCTCACCGGTTGATTTCATTTCAGGGCCCAGCAACACATCAACACCCGGGAATTTTGCAAACGGAAATACCGATTCTTTGACGCTGAAAAAGTCAGGTACCGGCACATGTGTGACCCCTTGCTGAGCCAGCGACTGCCCGACCATGCAACGCGCTGCAATTTTTGCCAATGGTTTACCCGTCGCCTTGGATACAAAGGGCACGGTACGCGAAGCGCGAGGATTCACTTCTAACACATAGACCTTGTCATCCTTGATCGCAAACTGCGTGTTCATCAGCCCAATAACGTTAAGGCCCTTTGCCATCTTGGCGACCTGCTCGGCCAGTTCATTACAAATATCCTGACTTAAGCTATGCGGTGGCAGTGAACAGGCAGAATCACCGGAGTGTATGCCGGCCTCTTCAATGTGTTCCATGATGCCCCCAACGACAACCTGTTCACCATCACTGATCGCATCAACATCGACTTCGATCGCATCATTTAAAAAACGATCCAGTAATACCGGCGAATCATTTGAAACGCTGACAGCTTCTGTCATGTAACGCGTCAGCTGGCTTTCGTTTTGAACAATTTCCATCGCGCGCCCACCCAAGACATAACTTGGACGAACCACCAGTGGATAACCAATTTCTTCTGCCTGTTTGATCGCAGCCGCTGTATCTGATGCAGTCCGATTAGGTGGTTGATGCAAGCCAAGAGAATGCAACAAGCTTGAGAAGCGTTCACGATCTTCTGCAAGGTCGATAGAATCTGGTGAGGTACCAATAATAGGAGCACCGGCTACCTGTAATTGCTCTGCCAGTTTTAGTGGCGTCTGCCCACCGTATTGAACGATAACACCTTTGGGTTTTTCAATGTCAATGATGGCCATGACATCTTCAAATGTGAGCGGTTCAAAGTACAGCCGATCAGATGTATCAAAGTCTGTTGAGACCGTTTCAGGATTGCAGTTAACCATAATGGTTTCATAACCATCATCACGCATGGCCAGTGCTGCATGCACACAGCAATAATCAAATTCAATCCCCTGCCCGATACGATTTGGCCCACCACCAAGCACCATGATTTTATCGCGCGATGAGACTGACGCTTCACAAACTTGCTCGTAGGTGGAATATAAATACGCTGTGTCGGTTGCAAATTCTGCAGCACAAGAATCAACACGTTTATAAACCGGTTTTACATCCAGCGACAATCTATGTTCACGCACGGCCTGTTCACTGGTGTTTTGCAGTGCCGCCATGCGTGCATCAGATAAACCATTACGCTTGCAGTGCAGCATAAATGCCGCATCAATAGTGGAAAGCGATTGTTGTTTAAATTCTTTTTCGATGTTGACAATGTCTTCGATCTGTTCAAGAAACCACGGGTCGATATGCGTTTGATCAAACACCTCCTCTACACTTTGGCCCTGTCGAAAAGCGTCTGCCACGTACCAGATGCGGCTACCACGTGCAACGCGTAGCTGCGCTTCAAGCTCAGACTTTAAGTCGCTTGCTGATAAGTCGGGTGAGACTATTTCATCAAGGCCCGTTGCACCAATTTCCAGTCCGCGCAATGCTTTTTGAAAAGATTCTTTAAAGGTTCGTCCAATGGCCATGACCTCACCAACAGACTTCATCTGAGTCGTTAGGCGATCATCCGCCTGCGGGAATTTTTCGAAAGTGAATCTTGGAATTTTAGTAACGACATAATCGATAGCCGGTTCAAACGATGCGGGTGTCAGTCCGCCTGTGATTTCGTTTTTTAATTCGTTAAGGGTGTAGCCAACGGCTAGCTTGGCGGCAACGCGTGCAATCGGAAAACCTGTGGCCTTTGATGCTAATGCGGAGGAACGTGATACACGAGGATTCATCTCAATGATGATCATAGCCCCGTTGGCAGGGTTAATCGCAAACTGCACGTTAGAGCCACCTGTGTCTACACCAATTTTTCGCAATACGGCAATCGATGCGTTACGCATCAATTGGTATTCTTTATCGGTGAGAGTTTGAGAAGGCGCAACGGTAATTGAATCGCCCGTGTGTATACCCATCGGGTCAAGATTTTCAATCGAACACACGATAATGACGTTGTCAGCTGTATCGCGTACCACTTCCATCTCATACTCTTTCCAACCCAATACAGACTCTTCAATCAGTATTTCGGTGGTTGGGGATAAGTCGAGGCCACGCTGGCAAATCGCTATAAAATCTTCTGAGTTATAAGCGATACCACCGCCACTGCCACCCATGGTAAATGAAGGGCGAATGATGCACGGAAAGCCAATGGCATCTGCAGCCTTATCAGCATCGGCCATATTGTGCGCGATCATCGCTCGTGGTGTACTTAAGCCAATCTCTGTCATGGCTTCACGAAATTGATCACGGTCTTCTGCCATGTCGATAGCCTTGGGCGTAGCACCGATCATTTCTACACCATTACGTTTGAGTACGCCCTCACGTGCTAAGTCCAGTGCACAGTTGAGCGCTGTCTGACCACCCATTGTGGGTAATATGGCATCCGGTTTTTCTTTTTCGATGATGCGTTCAACCACACGCCAATTGATCGGTTCGATATAAATCGCATCCGCCATATCAGGGTCGGTCATGATGGTAGCAGGGTTGGAATTAACCAGGATGACGCGAAAACCTTCTTCACGCAGTGCTTTACACGCCTGCGCCCCGGAGTAATCAAATTCACAAGCCTGACCAATAACAATCGGTCCTGCGCCGATTATCAAGACACTGTTTATGTCACTACGTTTTGGCATGAATAATCAACTGTGCTTTTTCAAAAGGGTTTCAGCAAACAAAGCGTTTGGCAAAATGAGGCTTCGACGAAATACGGCTCACACAGAATAAAGCAATGGCAAGACAAAACCTGGCCAGAACCAGTACAAACAAAATGGCGCTAACGAGAGCCGGCACAAAATAAAGCTTGCGCGAAAACAAGCTCATGCTAACAACGGCTCAGGCAATATTACGCTCATGGCTGTAAAGCACTCATGTTTGAGCTGCAGCGGGTTTCGCTGCCTCTGCCGTGACCAGCATGCTGATAAACTGATCAAACAAAGCATCCACGTCATGTGGACCAGGGCTTGCCTCGGGGTGGCCCTGAAAACTAAAAGCCGGTGTATCAAGCCGACGAATACCTTGCAGCGTCGCATCAAATAGACTGGTATGCGTGATGGCCAGAGTATCGTTTAATGATTCTGCATCTACGGCAAAGCCGTGGTTCTGGCTTGAAATCATCACCCGCCCCGTTGCGATATCGAGCACAGGATGGTTGGCACCGTGATG
>CALHRQ010000199.1 GCA_938038175.1 uncultured Granulosicoccaceae bacterium
AGTTTTAATATTGACAATCTATCTAGTGATAGATATATTCATATCGTTAAAATGAACCCACGCGACGCTAAGAGGACACATCGATGGACGTAAATGCCGATTTCACTAAACGTGTAGTTATGCACGGTGACTCACTGCCCTGGGAAGAATCACCAATGAAGGGCGTAGTTCGACGAAGACTTGACCGAATAGACACCAAAAATGAACGTGTTACGACTATTGTGCGTTATGCACCAGAGAGTCAGTTTTCACCGCACGTTCATACAGGGGGCGAAGAATTTATCGTATTAGAGGGTGTGTTTGAGGACGATTATGGTGATTGGCCTGTGGGTTCCTACATCCGTAATCCGCCGCAATCCAAGCACACCCCTGGCTCAAAGCCGGGATGCACCATTTTCGTCAAGCTGTGGCAATTCGATCCAGATGACAGGACGTATATCCACGCAAATCGGTACAAACTCGGTGAGGTCTCTGAGCAAGGTCGCCCAGGCGTTAGCGTCTCCCCTTTGTTTAAGGATGAACGAGAAAACGTTCAGTTTGAACGTTGGGATCCAGGCGCAACAGTTGAAATCGATTCATCTGGCGGTGCTGAAGTATTTGTATTGGAAGGCGGTTTTGAACAAGCTGGTGATGCACTAAGACAGCATTCATGGTTACGAATGCCAGCGGGTAGCACGTTAAAAGCTACAGCTGGCCCAGAAGGTGCGTCGGTTTGGGTGAAAACCAACCATTTACGCAACCTCTGAAAACAAAACGATCGGACCCGTCGAGCGAATATTTTTGACATGCGGTAGTGTCGGTACTCGATCTCTGGAAAACAAACAGGCTCTGCGGCGAGCAGTTTCGAACAGCTCGCTGTGGTGCAACTTTAATACTGCCTTACTTCAATACTGCCTTACTTCGTTACAGGTAAAAGCCCCAAAATATACGCCCTCTAAATCATTGGTTGTTCACGTTTTGTGAAGTGGCTTCTTCCGTATTTTTTGGTTAAACGCATCGATATGGTCCCTTAATGATGCCCCAGTTTCTCTGTTTTTTTCATCGTGTTCCAGGAGCGTCTGCTCAAGCCGCAACGCACGTGCGCAAACGCCTTGCACTTGCTGTGTTCGCTGGTGAGTTAATCATTGAACTGCCGTTTTTTAATTGCGCCAGGCGCGTTTTGGTCATCAACTGGAAACTACGTTTTGCAACGACGCGCCTGATCGTACAAAAACACTAGCCTACTCATGGGGCATTTGAGGTTCATCCTTAATACCCTGGTTAAATTGAATTGCGCTTAAACCATACACTCATTTTCCACCAGTAGCGTAGAGGACCAGTTTCAGCAATTTTAGAACAACTCAGTAGACCTAACGGTAGGCAAGGCCATTCTTAGCTACCATAATGTACTCACAACCTGCATCGAAGACACAACCGCTGTAAAGAAAGTTGTGCATACCGCCGCACTCTAAAAAGAATCAGGAGTCTTTACTGGAGCATCACCTGGACCCTCCTCTTTAAGCAATGCGGCGGTAATCACTTTAACAAGCACGTGAATAAAAGCTTTTTTACTTCGTGTTATTGATTAATCCGTTGGGGTCATGTGGAAAAAGCACAACTTGTTGCCATCCAGATCATTTACATAAGAACCATAAAAGAAGTCAAAGCGCTGTCCAGGTGCACCAGCATCTGTTGCACCCAGCTCAATCGCCTTGTTATAGAGCGCGTTTGCACCTTCAATAGAGCCGCCGGGTATCGCTACCATCTGGCCGTTACCACAACTCTGTTCGCCTTCGTCAGCAGGCACACAAACCGCTAACATGCCGCCACCGTCGTCTGTGCCATAAAATTTAATGCGATCAAGACCCATGACTTGCTTACCACCGACCAGCGCGAGTAGCTCGTCGTAGAACGCAACTGATTTTTCCAGGTTTTTTGAACCGATAGTTGTATATCCGATCATGATAATTCCTCGTTTTTGTTCGTGACTTTACATTATTTCTTTCAGGGAAACCGCCCCTCAAGGACTAGACACCGTATGTCTAATATGGATTTTATATATCTATCACTAGATAGTCAATACATGTGGCTCAAATATAGGTATAACTATTTGTATAGAATGAGTGGCTATTGATCTCACAGGCCTGTTTTTGAGATTTGAACTCTAGTATCTACTAGTTGGTAGAGTATATAGGGTGGTGTTGCTCAGTTTTGATATAACAAATTGTCAGCAAAATAGACGCAATGGCTCCTCAACTGAGTGTGATCGTGCAAATTGGGGCTTAGAGTCCATTAAAGCAATGGAGAAAACACAAGTAAGTCAGACTCAGCGAGAAACGGCAGGCTCAGGTGATGCGACAAATGCAACCGTCATGATACCGGACACACATGGTCATAAGCCATGTGACCTGAGACACAATACCAGTATGTTCTTTATCGTTTGAGTGGAAGACTATAACAAAAGACGTCCAGACGTTATGTACGAGTTATTGTGAGAACGACAGGTAGTTTCTTAACTTAAGATAAACTTACCGCCGGAAAATGACAGGAAACACTGTGTTCACTTGAATTACCTGTAGATTGCAGCTGAGGTGTTCGAGTTGCACATTCCGTTGTCGCATACTGACAACGCGTCCGAAACACACATCCAGATGGCGGACTAAGCGGGCTTGGCATATCACCGAGTAATAGGATTCGCTTTTTACTACGCTCCTGCTGTGGATCAGGTAAAGGCACTGCAGAAATCAACGCTTGTGTATAAGGGTGAGATGGTTGCTTGTACAACACACTGCAATCAGCCATCTCCATAACCTTACCAAGATACATGACCATGACTCGATCTGAAATATGCTTTACAACGCTTAAATCATGAGCGATAAACAACATTGCTAAGCCCATCTCTTTCTGCAGCGAATTAAGCAAGTTAATAATTTGTGCCTGAATGGATACATCAAGTGCAGAAACAGGCTCATCGCAAATGAGTAAACGCGGCTCAACTATGAGCGCTCGCGCAATACCTATACGCTGACACTGACCGCCGGAGAATTCATGTGGATAACGGTTTATCTGATTTGGTAAAAGGCTGACTCTATGCATCATGCTACGCACTCTTTCGCGGCGTTGAGTACGGCTGAGCTGCGGCTGATGGACGGTGAGTGGCTCCTCTATAATTTGTCCGACTGTCAGGCGTGGGTTTAATGAGGCAAAGGGATCTTGAAATACAAATTGTATTTGTGACCTGAAAGGCAACATTTGTTGCCGGCTCAATCCAATCAGCTCTGTATCTCCACCCCAGAGAATACTGCCAGTGGCTTTTTCTAACTGAACAATGGCACGCGCCAGAGTTGATTTACCACTGCCGGACTCGCCAACAATGCCAAGTGTCTCACCAGCTCCAAGCGTGAAACTGACCTCTTTAACCGCCTGCAAAGTTTGCGGAGATTTCCAAGGTAACGCATGCTCGTTTCTTATGTCGTAATCAACACAAAGGTTTTTAACTTCCAGAAGCGGCTTGGTCACGAATTGATCTCAACATGACAGGCTCTGGAGCGGGTGACGTTTTCTAAGCGATACTCATTTAAAGCAGGGTTCTCGCTATGGCAGCGTTCAATTGCAAATTCACAACGCTCTACAAAAGGACAACCGGATTGCCTTAGCAAAAGATTAGGCGGTGTTCCCGGGATCGCATAAAGTGCATTGTCTTCCGTATCCAGACGAAGTATCGAATTGAGTAAACCAATGGTGTATGGGTGACCAGGTGAATCAAACAAAGTCTGCACGGGAGCTGACTCCACCACTTGCCCTGCATACAGCACCATCACAGTATCGCTATATCCAGCAACCACACCCAAATCGTGTGTGATAAGAATCATGCTCATATTCATTTCACGCCGGACTTCTGCAAGCAGGTCCATAATCTCTGCCTGCACAGTGACATCCAGTGCTGTTGTCGGTTCATCAGCGATAAGAAGTGCCGGCTTGCATAACAAAGCCATCGCTATCATGACGCGTTGTTGCATACCACCCGAGAATTCGTGTGGAAAGAGCCGAATGCGATTTTTAGCATCAGGAATTCGTACAGCATCCAGCATGGCAATAGATTGAGCCAGAGCCTCTCTTTGGGATAGGCCAAAGTGATAGACCAACACCTCAGTCATTTGATCAGCGATTCGCATATAAGGGTTTAAGGCTGCAAGTGCGTCCTGAAAAACCATGGCAATGCCAGTAGCTCGTATTCTATTGAGATAGTCAGTCGGCTTGTTTAGTAATTCGTCACCTTTGAACTGAACGGAACCTGTTGCATTACCATTCGATGCAAGTAAACCCATAATGGCAAAGGCGCTCTGACTTTTACCTGATCCACTTTCTCCAACAATGGCCAGAACTTCACTGGCATTAACTTCAAAAGATAAACCTCGAACTGCATGCACAACGCCATCACTGGTGTCGAACCGAACATTTAGCTGATCTACTGATAATAAAGCCATACTCAGCGCTCCTTTGGGTCAAGGGCATCACGCAGCCCATCACCCACAAAGTAAAACGCAGAAATAGTAATGACAAAGAAAAACAGGGGAAACGTCAATTGCCACAGGGTACCGTATTGCATAGTGCCTGCTCCTTCAGAGATTAAAGCACCCCATGAAGTCAATGGCTCCTGCACGCCCAGGCCAATAAACGAAATAAAGCTTTCTGTAAGAATCATCAACGGGATAAGTAGCGTTGCATACACAGCAACAATACCCCATAAATTTGGCAAAATATGACGAGTGATAATTTTTACATCTGACACACCCATCGCCTGTGCTGCGTGAATGTATTCTTTGTTTTTAATACTGAGCGTTTGGCCACGAACTATGCGAGACATATCCAGCCAGGACAACATACCAACACCAATAAACAGCATGGCCATCGAACGGCCGAACATGACCAACAATAAAATAATAACGAACATGGAGGGAATCGCCATCAGGATATCGACCACTCGCATCATGATGTTATCGGTTCGGCCACCAGCATAACCGGCTATTGCACCGTACAAGGTTCCCATCGCAACAGCAATAAATGCCCCAACGAACCCGACAATTAATGACACCTGTGTGCCTTGCACAACACGTGCAAATAAATCCCGACCCAAATCATCGGTACCAAAGTAATGGCCATTTTTAATAGAAGGCCCACCTTCCTGCTCTACCTGGCCGATAACATTAAAGTCTATTTCGTCGATTGGGAATTGCGCTATATACTGGCCAAAAAAAGCAAATAGACTTACTAAAATGAGAACAATCAGGCCCAACATTGCAGCGATGTTTTTGTAAAAACGGCGACGCGCTTCAGACCATAAAGATCGACCCTTTACCACTGCAATGTCAGCCTGAGTTTTCATTATTCGGCAAACATTGGATTGTGCCTAAACCGACGTTTGGAATTCGAATGGCCAATATTCTGCAAAATTGTCTCGGGGCAGCTATTTTTTAAATGGGTAAACATCACTATCGCATATAGCCCTAATAGCGTATCTTGGGGTCGATCCAGGCGTACAAAATATCAATCAGTAAATTAAATCCGATAGTTAGTGCGCCAATGAGTATGGTAATTCCCATCATGACAGAGTAGTCCCGATTGAGCGCTGCATTAACCAGAGATAACCCTATCCCTCCGGTTGAAAAAAACATATCAATAACAACGGAGCCGGTAATCATTGTGACAAAGGTAGGCCCAAGATAAGACAGTACAGGTAATAGTGCTGGCTTTAAAACATGCGACAAGATAACCCTGTGTGAAGGCAAACCTTTTGCTCTGGCCGTACGCACATGCTGCGCATTTAACACTTCTAACATGGAGGAGCGCGTTATTCTGGCAATAGACGCAAGAAAACTGGTTGCCAGTGCGATTACCGGCATGATGATATAACGTGGTTGGTCATATTCCCAACCCCCACCAGGCAGCCATCCCAGCATCAATGTGAAGACTAAAACCAGAATCGGTGCTAACACAAAGTTGGGTAAAACCTGAGCGCCGATAGCAATACCCACCGCAAAATAATCTATCCAGCGATTATGATGAGTAGCAGCAGCGACCCCCAGCGCAACTCCAAAGAAAACCGCGACAGCAAAAGCGATAGCACCGTAAGTGAGTGTTATAGGAAAGCCATTGGCGATGATTTCATTAACTGTTCTATCTTTATAGACGAATGACGGACCAAAATCGAAATGCAGAACGACGTTTTTCAGGTAGACAAAAACTTGTACTACGAATGGCTGATCCAGTCCATAACGTGCTTCAAGGTTGGCAAGGATCTCCGGTGGTACTTCTCTATCTGCGGTAAAAGGCCCACCGGGTGCCGCGTGCATTAATGTAAAAGATAGAACGACCAGTATCAGCAATGTGGGGATTGCGATAATTAAACGCCGTACTATGTAAGTGAGCATGCTTTAGCGTTTATATTTATAACCTTGAATGACGAAGACTCATGGTTCAACAATATAAAGCTCTCGTGCGTACCAATTTTGCATCAGGTTACCAATCGGCCAGCCCTTTAAATGTGGCTTGAGCATAATGACACCAGTGTACTGATAAATAGGTGCAAATGGCATTTGTGCAGCGAGCAAGGCTTCAGCTTTGGAATAGTTATCAGATGGATCTGCCATCGTTTTGGATTCAGCCATAAGCTCATCATAAGCGGTATTTGAAAAACCTCCCACATTATGACCAGAGTAAGACGTCAACAAATCAAGATAAGTAGACGCTTCATTATAATCACCACACCAGGCATAGCGGCCAATCTCATAATCGCCTGCCTGCATATTAGTGGTATGTACCTTCCATTCCGTATTGATCAGTTCGACTTCAACACCGAGTGTTTTCTTCCAGAATTGGGATATAGCTATTGCGATCTTTTTATGACCTTCACTTGTGTTATACGAGATGCTGAGCTTTAAAGGATTATCTGGGCCATAGCCCGCTTCAGTTATTAATGCTTTGGCTTTGGCATCACGCTCAGGTTGTGTCCAATTTGCATATTCAATATCGGGTAGTGTAAAACCAGCTGTTTTCTGATGGGTAAAATTATAAGACTGGTATTGTCCACCTTGCAATATTTTATCGGTGATGATCTCTCTATTAATGGCATACGACAGGGCCGTTCTAACGCGAACATCTTTTAGCGCTTCAGGGCCTTTTTCGCCGATATTAAACCAATAAATGTATGAGCAGGAACGCGGGTAGGAGAACGCCTCGTCTGCATACTCCTTCTTTAATCGCGGAAACTGACCAGACGGTATTTCTGTTTTATCCATTTCGCCAGCTAAATATCGTGTTAGCGCCTGGTCATCGTCGTTAATAACCAGTGCGACGACTTCCTCTAAGGTGGTTTCTGCATCATTCCAGTAGCCGGGGTTACGCTTCATTACCACTTTTTCGCCCGGACGATATTCATCTAAAGTGTAAGCACCATTACCAACCATGTTCTCAGGTCGAGTCCACTGTGTACCGTGTTTTTCAACAACGGATTGCAATACTGGGAAGGTTGAAGCATGTGTGGTCATCGAAGGAAAGTAAGGTAATGCGTTTTCGATAGTGATTTGGAAGGTCTTGTCATCTAGTGCTTTAACGCCTAGCTGATCCGGTGCAAGTTCACCTTTTACAACCTGGCTCGCATTTACGATACCCATGAGTTCCATATACCAGGCATATTCTGATGCGGTAGCTGGATCGACTAAACGACGCCATGCATAGACAAAATCGCCCGCTTTTACAGGTTCACCGTTTGCCCAGTTGGCTTCTCTAAGGTTGAATGTGTAGGTCAGCTTATCTTCACTGACTGAAAAAGAAGTTGCAGCTCCAGGCACAAGTTCGCCTGTACTGTCCTCGTTCATCAGACCCTCAAATAAGCTTCTAAGAATCTCAGAACCACTAACATCAGTGCTGATCTGAGGGTCAAACGACTTTATGTCATCAAGAATACGATAGGTAAATATCTGCTTGTCAGCAAGCTTAACACCATTTTTTGTAGCTGCATCTACGCTTGAAAACACGAAAGAAAGTACCAATAAAATACCGCTCAGTTTCTTCGTTAACGACATATAAGATTTCCTTTTACTGTGTTTTGGGCGCGCAGGCAGGTATTCGAACCCTTGCCTGATAGTATTACATTCAATCCTGTTGTTATACAACGTACAGGTAGCACATATTATTCGGTACGTTTATGCAATGTTGATCTGATAACCTGCAATACAGGTGTCAAGTCATTACTTGGCACCGAAAAGGAGTTTCAGTCATATGTCGGAAGTAGGTAAATTTATTCTGCAAAGGCTCAATACGCTCAACCTCACTCAGGTGGAAGCTGCAGAAAAAGGCGGCTTTACGCGACAAAGCATCGGCAATTGGGTAAATGGTAATGTGAAGTCGATTCGACTGGATAACGTAGTATCACTGGCATTGGTGTTGGAAGTTGCACCCTATTATCTATTACAGCGAATCTGCCGCGAGATTGATGTCAATTTAGCCAGCCCTGCAATATCAAGGTATGAAGGCGATCACAGCAGCTTTGTTCGTGATACTAATTTCCCTGATAACTCAGTGGTCCAGGTCTATGACAAATTTACAAAGAGTTGGGCAATTCAGAACACTGGCACGACGCCTTGGAATAACCGCTGGCTGTCTTGTCAGGACTTACCCTCAGGAAATCTATCTGATAAAAGGCTCGGGTTCTTAATGCCAGCTGAAAACAAAGTGCCCATAATGCCAACAGAGCCTGGTGAGATTGTCGAGATACAAGTTGAATTTACAGCACCGGGATTACCCGGCACGATTAGATCCACCTGGTTGATAACGGATGAAGAAGGGAATGTGTGTTTTCCGCATCATACTGGCGTGTGGTGTCAAGTAAGAGTGATTTCAATTTAGACCCATGCGATAGAGCATATAAAAGGCGTAACGCCAGAGCCTTTTTTAACAGCCGGACATCTCAGCTATTTGCCGATGCAGAATGATGAAAAAATCTCACCTAATAAATCTTCACTGTCGAATCTCCCTTTAACTGAATCCAGCGCATGCTGTGCAAGGCGTAGTTCCTCAGCAGCAAGTTCTGGCATTGAATTCTCACGCAAACGACTTAGTGCTGCATCGCATGCCATTCTGGCCTCAGACAAAGCCAGAAGATGACGCCTACGAGCACTAAAGGCCCCGCTAACCTGGCTGTTATGTCCGACAAGTTGCAACAAATGCTGTCGCAGACCCGCTAAACCATCGCCGTGTTTAACCGATGCATACAGGACTGAATCTGGTTGACGGCCAAACTGTGTTTGACACCGCTCAATCATTTTGGATTTCAGGGTTTGCGAACCTTGACCCTGTCTGTGCTCATGGCCAACGTTAATTGAACTCTGCGTATTAACCGCATTATCCTTGTTGTTCGTTTCACTTTTATCACTACCATCCGCTACCTGTCCCAGCAAGTCCATCTTGTTCAGAAGTAGCGTAAAACCAACAGTGGAACTTAGCTGAAGCTCTGGCAAAGCAGGATCTGATGCATCGGCTAACACCAGCACATGGTTGGCTGAGTCAATAGCACGATGTGCGCGCTCGATACCTTCGCGCTCTACCGTATCCGTGGTTTCACGAAGACCCGCTGTATCAATAAATTCAAATGGCACGCCGTCAAGGTTTAAATGCTCTCGCAATACGTCTCGTGTCGTACCCTCAATATCGGTCACTATTGCGCTATCAGTGCCACTCAAGGCATTCAATAAGCTCGATTTGCCAACGTTGGTCAAGCCTGCAATGACAACCGAATACCCATCGCGTAGTCTCTGGCCCTGCTCTGCCTTTGCCTTTAAATCATCAAATCGTTTTACCAGCGCTTCGGCGCGGGAAGCCAGCTCCGGTTCAGAAAAGAAATCGATTTCATCTTCACTAAAGTCCAGCGCAGCTTCCAGCCAAACACGTAAAGCGATTAACTCCTTTTGAATAGCATCTACACTGTTGGAAAAACTACCGTTAAGTGAACGAACGGCAGCCAATGCTGCTGCTGCACTACTGCTATCAATCAAATCAGCAACAGCTTCTGCTTGCGCAAGATCAAGTTTATTATTAAGAAAAGCGCGTTCGCTGAATTCACCTGGTTTCGCCATGCGAGCACCCAGGGAAAGAACGCGCTGCAGCACAAGATCGAGCACAACCGGACCACCATGGCCTTGCAGCTCGAGAACATCTTCACCGGTGTAGGAATGCGGTGCGTCAAAGCGCAGCGCCAGGCCAATATCAATAGCTTGCCCACTGGCATCAAGAAACGGCAAGTGATGGGCGTGACGCAGATCCAACTGCTCCCCGGTTAGCGCAGAAGCGATAGCTTTTGCCAGAGGACCACTTACCCTGATTACACCGATTCCTGCGCGGCCCGCTCCGGTAGCAATGGCAGCGATAGTGTCAACTGCGCCCGACAGTGCGTCACTCCTTGCTTGTCAGGCTGAAATCATCACCCAGTACTTTGCGCGTAATGTAGTACTGCTGAATAATGGTCAAGGTGTTATTAACAACCCAGTAAAGTACAAGCCCAGCAGGAAACATCGCGAAAAACACACCAAAAATAAGTGGTAGAAACTGGAACACTTTAGCCTGGATGGGATCAACCGGCGCCGGGTTTAGCTTCTGCTGAATGTACATCGTGACGGACATGAGTACCGGCAAAATGAAGTAAGGATCTCGTATCGCTAAATCTTTAATGTGAAACATCCAGGGTGCCTGGCGTAATTCAACACTCTCAAGCAAGGTCCAGTACAGCGCAATAAACACCGGTATCTGAATAAGCATGGGTAAGCAACCACCCAGCGGGTTGGCTTTTTCTTTTTTATAAAGCTCCATGGTGGCCTGCCCCATCTTGGCACGGTCATCACCATAGCGCTCCTTAAGCTCCTGCAGCTTTGGTTGAAGCTTTTTCATTTTAGCCATAGAACGGTAACTTGCTTCAGACAATTTGTAGAAGATGGCTTTGATCACGCAAGTCACTAATATAATCGCCCAGCCCCAGTTACCCACAAACCCGTGAATGGTCTTAAGTAGCCAGAATAAAGGCTGCGCTAGAATAGTTAGCCAGCCGTAATCTACTGTGAGTTCCAGATTAGGGGCAACGGCCTTGAGTTTCTCTTGAATTTTTGGGCCGATATACGCCGTTGTACTAAAGGTATGTTGAGTACCTGCGGCAATAGACTGACCATTTGAGATCAAGCCAATGAGATAGCGATTTTCTGATGGCAGATAACGAGAATATGCGGTGTTGATTTCATCTTGCTGCGGCACCCAGGCAGTCGCAAAGTAATGCTGAATCATCGCAATCCAACCATTGGTCACTGGCAGGTTAAGACGTTCATCTTCCATATCGCCGAAGTCATATTTTTGATAGCGATCTTCTGGAGTACTGACAACAGCACCAATGTACGTGTTTACAAACTGCTGCTTTTCATCTTTGGTTCCAGGCTTTCGCTTAAGCTGGCGGTAATGGCTAACGGCCCATGGCGCATCAGAACCATTATCAATCAAGTAATCCACATCGACTTCATAACTGCCACGGCGAAAGGTCAGGGTTTTGGTTACCGTAATCCCATTGTCCGACTGCCATACAAACGGTACTTTAATTTCATCCTGCCCCTCTTCCAAAGTAAAGCTGGATTCGGTCGTGCTCATTTGCATTTCATGATTAGGCACTGGCGATGGATTACCCGCTGCATCGACCTGTTCAGGATTTGCGTTTAACAGACCTGACTGCCCTACCAGATATCGCCCAGGGTCATTGCTCATTAAAACGAATGGCTCGTTCTGTCTCTTAAGCGAGACCGGATACTCTTTCAGCTCAGCAAAAACAATCGTTGCACCGATAGTACTGATACCAATGTTCAGAACATCGGTACTGACATCCACTGAAGGTGTATTGACCGTTGCGTCCACTTGTACGGCGGGTACGCTGGCGATAGGCACAGAGCCACTTGCATCAGGAATATCCAGCGCAGTATTACCGGGTCCGGGTACAGCTGTGCCGCTTGCGCTGGGCTGCTGGCCTTGAGCAGGCTGGGGAGTGTGATAATCCAGCATCCATGTTTGATACAGAATAAGGCTGATGAAGCCAAAGGCCATATACAGCAGCAGTCGTTGGGTTTCCATCGTTTACTCTTAAATTAATCGTCAGTACTGTTTAGTTAGGTTTACCTGGAGCATGCACAGAATCCTTTTGGACTTGCCGAACTTCTGCTGTTTTCGAAACGCTCCGTGTACAGTGCACTTTTTGTGTTTCCAACCCTGTTTCCAAGCGCTTTGGTCTCTCAGTGCTTTTGGTTTTTTCTTCGCTTGTATCGTTTTTTACCACCGAAGACGCTGATTGTGACATCACTGGGTCATAACCACCATCACAAAATGGGTGACAACGCGCTATGCGTTTGATCGCCATCCAACTTCCAACGAGGCGTCCATGCACTTCAATTGCCTCAAACGCGTAGGCTGAACAACTCGGGTAAAAGCGACAACGGGGAGCTGCAAGAGGGCTTATCCAGCGCTGGTAAAATCGTATCAAAGTGAGCATATTGCTAACGCACTCGGATTTTGCCAAGTAGCTCGGCCCACAGCTTATCCAGTGATTCGCGAAGCTGTACCGTAGGTGCATTCTTGGCAGGATCTTTATTCATGACTACGATGTCCAAACCAGTCAGTGCCTTGCGCTGATGTCGAAACGATTCTCTGGCTACGCGTTTAAGTTTATTCCGATCCACAGCGCGTTTCGCCCTTTTTTTGGCGATAGCCAAACCCAGCCTGGAATTGTTATCACGTGTGCGGTGACCGAGTACAATCCAATACTGGCTGGTTACCCGGTAGTTTCGCTTGAATACCTGGCCATAAGCTGCGCCATCGAGCAGTCGCGAGGAACGCTTGAAAGAAAAGCCAGAGGAGCGGCTTTTGGCTGAAGAGCTGTCAGAAACGGGATCGGCAGCTGTCTGTGTGGCTGCCTGGTGCTTCAAGCGCTGAGGCGGGCTCTGCCTTTTCTGCGCCTTGAAGCGAGTACGGCTCGCCCACCACGAGTGGCTTTCCGTGCTCTGAAGCCGTGTGCTCGAGCGCGCTTGATGCGGCTTGGTTGATATGTTCTTTTCATTTTACGACTACCTGGCACAGCGGAACGCGCTGACCTTCTGCTTCAGTGAACCCACTATTTTAGGCATCCTTCGCGTCTGGGTCAATAGCCAGCGTGATTCGTGTGGAACAAATGCATTGAAAAATTCGAACAAAGGTAAATTCAACGACACAAAACTAACTCATGATAGTGCTCATATTGTTGCCACTAACGTTTCAGATTGAAACTAATCATATTAGTGATTGAATTGCTCCCGTCGGATGGCGTAAAGTCCCTCTCCCCGGTTAAGTAACTGTTCAAATCAAACGCGCTGTGTTCCTTGCAACTTCCTGAACGCGATTGTACTGAACGGCAGTCACTTGACCGAACATCATCTGATGTTTTTACCTGATTTTGGAGCATAGCGTTGTTTGAACCTTTATGGGATCGCTGCCTCTCGATCCTGGAAACAGATCTAACGGAACAGCAGTTAAATACCTGGATTCGTCCCCTGCAAGCACAAGAAACGGAATCCAGCCTGACAATACTGGCGCCAAACCGATTTGTACTGGATATGGTTCAGGCGAACTTTTATCCACGTATAAAGGAAATTGCTGCATCGCTAGACAACGAAAATAGCATCGATGTTCAGCTTGTTATCGGGAATTCGATGGATATTTCAGCATTGGCGGGCGCACCAATCTCTGCAGCCGATGTTGATGAACAAACCATTTCACCCGAGCGCTCACGTGACAATACAATTAGCAACAGGCACGTATCAAACCTCAATGCACGCTTTACGTTCGAATCTTTGATTCAGGGTAAGTCGAATCAACTGGGCCATGCGGCTGCGGTTCAGATCGGTAGCGCACCTGGCTCGGCTTACAATCCCTTTCTCATTTACGGAGCATCTGGTCTTGGCAAAACACACCTGATGCAGTCAATTGGGCACTTGATACTGAAGAATAACCCGGCAGCACGCGTACTGTATATTCACTCTGAGCGATACGTTGCTGAGATGGTGCGAGCTCTGCAAAAAAAGCGCATGAATCAATTCAAGGATTTTTATCGCAGCCTGGATGCCCTGCTCATTGATGATATTCAGTTTTTTGCAGGAAAAGAGCAAAGTCAGGAAGAATTTTTCCATAACTTCAACGCGCTATTAGAGGGTAACCAGCAAATTGTTTTAACTTGTGATCGTTACCCAAAAGAAGTGAACGGGCTTGCGGACAGACTAAAAACCCGCTTTGGCTCAGGACTGACCGTTGCTGTGGAGCCACCCGAACTCGAAATGCGCGTGGCCATCCTTCAAAGCAAAGCAGAACAGGCTGGTATTGAGCTTCCCTCAGAAGTCAGTTTCTTTATCGCTAAACGCATTCCATCCAATGTTCGTGAGCTCGAAGGCGCTCTAAGACGGGTCGTTGCAACCGCACAGCTTACCGGTCAGCCGATTACAATGGAATTCGCTAAAGATGCCCTGAGTGATCTGATAGCTGTTCAAGCTAAATCTGTGAGTATCGAAAATATTCAGAAAACCGTGGCTGAGTACTATAAGATTCGATTGGCAGACCTCTCGGGCAAAAGCCGCTCCAGGTCTATCGTTCGCCCTCGCCAGGTTGCGATGAGGCTCTCCAAAGAACTCACCAGCAAGAGCTTGCCGGAGATTGGACAATCGTTTGGAGGAAGGGACCACACAACTGTCATGCATGCTTGCAAGAAAGTGGAAGAGCTGAAGGATTCCGATTTAGGCATTCGCGAAGATTGTGCAAACTTGATACGGATTATCACTGCTTAAAAGCATGGTGATAGCTTGTGGATAACTGCAGTATTGAAAATGAATAACCGGGCACCGGGTGTGTTTTTAACATTTCATCCACAGGTTAATTGAGGTGTTAGTTTAGACTTAATCACAACATGAATTGCTCTATAAGTTATTGATTTATAACGTTTTATTGACCTTATCTACAGACTTATTATTGTCTAGTAGTAACAATAACAAATTAGATTAAATATATAAAAATTTACTTATAAACCTATGAAATTCAGCGCACAACGCGAATCGTTGCTGCATCCCCTACAGCATGTTATGGGTGCAGTTGAACGCAGACAAACATCACCTGTTCTGAGTAATGTATTGCTCAACGCTGATGATGGTGCGTTAACGATAACAGCGACCGATACGGAGATCGAACTGCAAGCAAAAGCTGATCTACACATCGATTTAGATGGGCAAATAACGGTTCCCGCGAGAAAGTTATTGGATATTTGTAAGTACCTGCCCGAATCAGCGAGAGTTGATTTTGACTCCAGTGGAGAGAAGGTCAAGTTCCAGTCCGGTAGAAGCCGCTTTACCTTATCCACCCTGCCCGCGGCTGAGTTTCCGGTTGTCGATGAACTTGAGGATGCTCAGGCTGTGACACTGACCGCTGGACAATTGCTGCAGTGTATTCGAAGCACATCGTTTTCCATGGCTCAGCAAGATGTGCGCTTTTATCTCAATGGCATGCTGCTGGAAATCAGTTCTAATAAACTTTCCTGTGTAGCGACAGATGGTCATCGGCTGGCTTATGCAGAGGTTGAAACCGACGCAAAACCAGAAGCACCGGTCAGAGCGATAATCCCGCGTAAGAGTGTGAACGAGTTACAACGCCTGCTAGGGATTTCTGAAGAGGAAGATAAGGTTAATCTTCTGATAACACCGCAACACCTGCAAGCCAAATTGGGTGATATCCGGATGACGACAAAACTTATCGACGGTCGTTTTCCTGACTACAACCGCGTTATACCGCTGGACGGTAACAAGGAGCTGTTGATTGATGTTACTACCTTAAAACAATCTCTAACACGAGCTTCAGTGCTGTCTAACGAGAAATACCGCGGTGTTCGTTTAGCTTTGCAAACCGGTATTTTGACCATTTCCAGTAACAACCCAGATCAGGAAGAAGCTATTGATGAGCTTGAGGTTGAATACAGTGGTGACAGTGCCGAAATAGGTTTTAACGTTACTTACTTGCTCGATGTCCTCAATGTACTGGATACCGAAAACGCCAGATTAATCATTAAAGACGGTAATAGCAGCGTGTTGGTGATGCCTGATAATCACCAGGATAGCAAATACGTCGTCATGCCAATGCGTCTGTGATCCTGACGCAAATAGAGATTCGTGGTATTCGCAATCTACACGAAGCATC
Organism: uncultured Granulosicoccaceae bacterium; assembly: GCA_938038175.1. Taxonomy (GTDB): domain Bacteria; phylum Pseudomonadota; class Gammaproteobacteria; order Granulosicoccales; family Granulosicoccaceae; genus Granulosicoccus. Next base: position 16,264 of record CALHRQ010000199.1, read on the forward strand.
TCTCACGCCCTGTCCTGGTTTTAATTCAATTATCGGCCCTAACGGCGCTGGCAAAAGTAGCGTGCTTGAAGCCATTCAATGCCTATCCGTTGGACATTCCTTCCGCACGCGCAAGGCTCGTGAGCTAATCTCGCACGGTACCGATGAGTTCACCCTGGCCTGTGAAATGCTGGAAACGTCAAGCGATCAGGCGCACCGCTGTGGCTTACGCCGCAGTAGAGATGGTACAACCGAACTGCGCCTCGACTATGAAGAGGTCCGCAGCATGGCGGAAGTCTCAAAGTTATTGCCTGTAAAGGCACTCACTCCGGACAGCCATCAATTAATACAAGAAGGGCCTAATGGCCGTAGACAATTTCTGGACTGGGGTGTGTTCCACATGGAACAACAGTTCTTTACCGCTTGGCAGAACTACCGCCGCGCGCTTGCGCAACGCAACCAGAGTCTCAAGGATGCAGCATCTGATTCAGAGGTGCAATCCTGGGATGAGCAGCTTGTCAGTACAGGTGCTGCCATTGATACCATGCGGCGAAATTACACCAGACAACTCCAACAGTCAGTGCAAAGTCTGCTGAAAAACATGGAGTCTGTGTTCCACGTGGAACTGCGGTATCGAAGTGGCTGGAGTGACGGACTGACCTTTGACGAAGCATTGGCAAAGAATTTTCAGCAATGCCGTAAGTTTCGAACAACCACAGTTGGTCCACATCGTGCGGAGCTGGTAATTAATGCAGATGATCATTTAGCGAAGCAGCTATTGTCTCGAGGGCAGCAGAAGTTGCTGGTTTATACATTGCATCTCGCTCAACTGATCAATCTACACAATCGTTCAAGCAATCTGGCTGTCGTGCTGTGTGATGATTTGCCGTCAGAACTGGATCATGAGCAGAACCTGAAAATTCTGCACCAACTTGTCCAATTGGGAAGTCAGGTTTTCCTCACCAGTACAACGCCTCAGAACATACCTGTACAGGACTTTTTAACCTTCAATGTTACAGGCGGAAACCTTGAAATAAGAGTATAATTATCGGGTTACGGAACCCGAGTTATCACTCCAGTATGGCTGATCCATCCAGTTACGATTCCTCCAACATCAAAGTTCTAAAAGGCCTTGATGCGGTTCGCAAACGACCCGGCATGTACATCGGTGATACCGATGACGGTACGGGTCTTCATCACATGGTTTTTGAAGTCGTAGACAACTCCATCGATGAAGCCCTGGCAGGTCATTGCAGTGCAATCAATGTCACTATTCACGCCGACGAGTCAGTCAGCGTATCTGATGATGGGCGAGGTATCCCCACCGATATCCATGAAGGTGAAGGTAAATCAGCTGCCGAGGTTATCATGACGGTGCTGCATGCTGGTGGTAAGTTTGACGATAATTCCTACAAGGTGTCAGGTGGGTTGCACGGTGTTGGAATATCGGTGGTCAATGCCTTGAGCGAATGGCTCAAAATCACCATCTTCAGAGAGGGCAAAGAGCACGTCCAGGAATACGAAGAAAGTAAGCCCATGTATCCATTAAAAGTTGTGGGGGACACAGATACCACTGGCACCATTATCCATTTCAAACCCAGTAGCAATACGTTTACCAACATTGTGTTTGATTTTGACTTGCTCGCCAAACGCTTACGTGAACTGTCGTTCCTGAACAGTGGTGTCAAAATTATCCTCAAAGATGAACGTACTGACGCAACAGAAACGTTCTACGCAGAGGGTGGAATCAGTGCCTTTGTAGAACACCTCAACCGCAAAAAAACCGGTGTACACAACACCATTATCCACACGCTGGGTGAAAAGGATGATGTCGCGGTAGAAGTGGCTCTGCAATGGACGGATTCATACCAGGAAAACATTTTCTGTTTTACCAACAATATTCCACAACGCGACGGTGGCACACACCTGGCTGGTTTTCGTGGCGCGCTGACGCGTACCCTCAATCAGTATATCGAGAGCAGTGGCGCTGCAGCAAAAGCTAAGGTATCCGCCACCGGTGATGATTCCAGAGAAGGGCTGACTGCCGTCTTGTCTGTGAAAGTACCGGATCCAAAATTTTCATCACAAACCAAAGATAAGCTGGTGTCCAGTGAAGTGAAGGGTTGTGTAGAATCGGTGTTAAGTGAGTTCATGCATGATTTTCTGCAAGAGAATCCAACCGAAGCCAGAGAGATAACAGCCAAAATTATAGACGCTGCACGCGCCAGAGAAGCAGCACGTAAGGCGCGTGAAATGACCCGTCGCAAGGGTGCTTTGGACATTGCAGGTTTGCCTGGCAAACTCGCTGATTGTCAGGAGCGAGATCCGGCAAAATCTGAAATCTATCTGGTGGAGGGTGATTCAGCAGGTGGTTCTGCCAAACAAGGGCGAGATCGCCGTCGCCAGGCAATTTTGCCGCTCAAAGGAAAAATACTCAATGTCGAAAAAGCGCGCTTCGACAAGATGCTGCAGTCTGCCGAAGTAGGGACCTTAATCACCGCATTAGGTTGTGGTATTGGGCGAGATGAATTCGATCCCGACAAACTGCGGTATCACTACATTGTCATCATGACGGATGCTGATGTTGATGGCTCCCACATACGTACTTTGCTGCTGACTTTTTTCTACCGACAGATGCCGGAGCTTATTCGGCGTGGGCATATTTATATTGCGCAACCTCCTTTGTACAAGGTCAAGAAAGGCAAGCAAGAACGTTATGTCAAAGATGATGTTGAGCTAAATGCTTATTTGTTACAGCTAGCTATGGAGAACGCCAAGCTGCATGTCAACGAGGGTGCACCTGCATTAAGCGACACAGGCCTTGAGGCGCTTGCACAGGAATACATGCGAGTTAATTTGCAATTCAATCGAATGGAGCGCCGCTTTAATCGGGACATCCTCGAATCTCTAACCAATCTTGCACCACTTACGGTGGATAAATTAACCGATGAGAAATCGGTACAAGCCTTTGGAGAAGCGCTCATATCCGAGCTTAACAAAAGCCTATCTGAAACATCACAATACAGTGTAGAAGTCGTACCAGAAGAATCTCTGTTTGGGTTAAAGCTTTTACGGCGAATCCATGGTAACGATTACGAAGTCGATCTTCAGGCAAGTTTCTTCAAATCACCTGATTACAAGACCATCGCGAGTCTGGCTGAAAAACTCGATGGCATGCTAGGGCAGGGTGCGTTGATTAAACGTGGTGAGCGTGAGCGTCCCGTAGCTTATTTTAAAGAAGTGATGGACTGGTTGCTTGCTGAATCAAAACGTGGTCTCTCCATTCAACGTTACAAGGGCCTGGGTGAGATGAATCCGGAGCAACTGTGGGAAACCACTATGGACCCGGAAGCCAGGCGCATGCTGCAAGTCAGTATCGAAGATGCAATTGCTGCTGATGAAGTGTTCGATACGCTAATGGGCGATCAAGTGGAACCACGTCGGGATTTTATCGAACGCAATGCGTTGTCGGTATCCAACCTGGACGTATAGATGTTACCTGACTGATGTTCGAATTTATGACAAGTTCTTATTCGTTTCAGTCACGAAGCTGATTTTGTTGATACTGGTGAAAAAGCACCTGAAGAATGTGTAAATGGATTTGATATTCTGCTGTATGACAAGTGTCTTCCTGGCAGATGGACGGTGAGGTCTAATCCACAGCTAACAGAGCAGCCGCAAAGCTAGCCAAGGCACTTATTCCTAGGTTATGTCATTTTGGGCAGCTTGTTTTTTATGCTGTCTTTTTTAGCAACATTGCTGGTAACACATTGGGATACTGCCAACACCCTGATATACGAATCGAGCCTTGCGCGTTATGAAGTCATGAATGGTCAGCGAGGGCCAATAACGTTTCTGGTGTTTCATGACAATATGCCGAAATTGCTGGCCATGGCTAAGCAGCATGAAGATATTTTGGGTGTATAGCAGCATGAAGGTAGCAATGTAGCAAAAATGGCATTTACCTCCATTAAATCACCGCTGATCGAAACCGTGCGCAAAGCACCTTATGTACAAAGCATGATTAATCGGAACGTACCGATGTTGTGCCATTGAACGTAGCGCTGTTAACCTTTGGCTTGAGGTGTTGTGCATTTAATGTTTGTTCGGTGATGCTACGGTATGAGCATGATGCTTAAACCGCAGCTTCACTATTGCCCGGTTTAAGTGAACGTCCAGTTACTTAGTGGCACTAACTTTGAACAAAAACAAAGCCGAATTATTTAAATCACGGGTTATTAAATTTATATGAGCAATCAACTAACGATAAACCGACCCAATTTCAGCGCAATAAAAGAAGATGAGATTGAACAACGTGTTGATGCCTTGCTGGCACAGTACAAAGATGTGATTGAGTTGGTTGCAAAACAAAAAGAACCCACATGGGCAACACTTGTCGAGCCGCTGGAAAAAGTCAGTAATGAACTTAGCTTGTATTATTCTCCGGTAAGTCATTTAAATTCGGTTATGAACAGTGATGAGCTGCGTGAGGCTTATAACAAGTGCGTGCCAAAGCTAAGTGCGCATTTCACTGAGATGAGCCAAAACAAAGATCTCTATAATGCAACACTGGCACTGAAGAACAGTGCAGAGTATGACGAACTTAATCCTGCACAAAAAAAATCCCTGGATAATGACATTCGTGATTTTGAGCTCGGTGGTGTTTCACTGGGTGATAGCGATAAAGCCCGTTATAGCGAAGTTGCACAAAAGCTCTCCAAACTTCAAACCACATTTTCAGATAACGTTCTGGATGCAACCAATGCCTGGGAAAAGTGGGTTGCTGATGAGAAAGAATTAGCTGGTATGCCAGAGTCTGCCATTGCCGCAGCAAAACAACGCGCCGAGCAAAAAGAGCAAGATGGCTGGTTGCTGAATCTTGAATTTCCTGTGTATTACGCTGTAATGACTTTTGCCGATAATGCAGAACTGCGTAAAGAAATGTACACAGCCTACAGTACACGTGCTTCCGAGACAGGGCCTGATTCTGGCAAATTTGATAACAGTGCTGTCATGACGGAGATCTTGAACCTACGGCAGGAGAAAGCTGCGCTCCTGGGCTTTAACAGTTTTGCCGAACTGTCCGTAGTGCCAAAAATGGTGGAGTCCCCGGATCAGGTTGTCCGCTTTTTAAAAGACCTTGCACAAAGGGCGATACCAGAAGCGAAAAGAGAATTTTCTGAACTTGAAGCTTTTGCAAAATCAAAACTGCAAATGGAGGTTTTACATTCATGGGATATTGGCTATGTCAGCGATAAGCTGAAGCAAGATCTTTATGCATTGTCAGATGATGATCTCAAGCCCTATTTCCCAGCATCAAAAGCCATACCTGGCATGTTCGCGGTTGTCGGTAAATTATTTGGTTTAACCATTGAGCAGGTTAACAATGTCGATGTCTATCACGAAGATGTTCAGTGTTATGCCATCACTGATAAAGACGGGCAATTGCGTGGTGAATTTTTTCTGGATAACTATGCGCGATCAAACAAGCGTGGCGGTGCGTGGATGGATGTGTGTACTTCGCGGCAAAAACTGGGTAGCTCTGTGCAGTTACCTATTGCCTACCTCACTTGCAACCTGACACCACCGGTAGGTGATGAGCCAGCTTTGCTCACTCATACAGAGGTCACAACCTTATTTCATGAATTCGGTCATGGCTTACACCACATGCTGACCACAATGGATACTGCTGGTGTCTCCGGTATTAATGGTGTGGAATGGGATGCCGTTGAATTGCCAAGCCAGTTTTTAGAAAACTGGTGCTGGGAACGTGAATCTTTGGATATGATTAGCGGTCATTACAGAACCGGTGCAAGCCTGCCGGAAGATCTACTTAAGAAATTGCGTGATGCTAAGAATTTTCAGTCAGCCATGCAAATTGTGAGGCAAATGGAATTTGCTTTATTTGATATGCAGATTCACTCCAGCACAGATATAAAGTCAGCGGCAGACATACAGCAGGAGCTAAACAAAATTAGGCAAGACGTTTCAGTTATACCTTACCCAGAATGGAATCGTTTTCAGCATGCGTTTTCTCACATATTCGCTGGCGGGTATAGCGCTGGGTATTTTAGTTATAAGTGGGCGGAAGTGTTATCAGCAGATGCGTTTTCACGGTTCGAGGAAGAAGGTATTTTTAATTCTCAAGCAGGGCAGGATTTTTTAAACCAGGTACTCGAGGTGGGTGGCTCTCGCGAAGCCATGGAATCGTTTATAGCATTCAGAGGGCGTGAGCCATCAGTGGATGCCTTGTTGCGTCATAGTGGCCTCGCTGCAGCCTGATCTGGAAAACAACAAACCGTGCATTATTCAGATCTACGAGAGTTTATCTCTCAACTGGAACAACAGGGTGAGCTTAAACGTATCACTGCGGAAGTTGATCCTAACCTTGAGGTCACCGAAATATGTGATCGAACCTTGCGTGCTGGTGGTCCAGCATTGCTGTTTGAAAATGTTAAGGGCAGCGAATTCCCTTTGCTGGGTAATTTATTTGGTACGCCGCAGCGGGTTGCCATGGGTATGGGTGAGGATGAAACCAGTGCGCTGCGCGAAGTTGGAAAGCTACTGGCTTTTTTAAAAGAGCCAGACCCGCCTAAGGGTATTAAAGATGCCTGGAACACCCTGCCAATATTTAAAAAAGTGCTGGATATGGCGCCTAAGACAACCAAGTCTGCAGCTTGTCGAGAAATTGAATGGGATGAGGTTAATCTCGCGCGTTTACCCGTTCAAACCTGTTGGCCAGGTGATGCGGGGCCACTGATCACTTGGGGGCTTGTGATAACCAAAGGCCCTAACCGCAAGCGGCAAAACATGGGTATCTATCGACAGCAGGTTATAGGCCCCAATAAAACCATCATGCGCTGGCTAGGTCATCGTGGTGGTGCGCTGGATTTTATGGAATGGCAAAAAGCCCACCCTGGCGAGCCATTTCCGGTGGTAACCATTTTAGGTGCAGACCCGGCAACCATTTTGGCGGCAGTTACACCGATACCCGATACCCTGTCAGAGCATGCCTTTGCGGGTTTGCTGCGTGGTCAGCGCACCACTCTGACGAAGGCGGTTTTATCTGATCTGCAAGTGCCGGCGTCTGCAGAGTTTGTCCTGGAAGGTTTTTTATACCCTGACGATACTGGGCCCGAAGGCCCATTTGGTGATCATACTGGTTATTACAATGAGGTGGACGAATTCCCGGTTTTTACCGTGGAACATATTACCCAAAGAAAAGATGCGATTTATCATTCTACCTATACTGGCAGGCCACCAGATGAACCCGCCATACTGGGTGTAGCTTTAAACGAAGTGTTCATTCCTATTTTACAAAAACAGTTTCCGGAAATTATCGACTTTTATTTGCCACCAGAAGGCTGTTCCTATCGCATGGCGGTTGTCAGCATGAAGAAGCAATACCCTGGTCATGCCAAGCGCGTGATGATGGGTGTATGGTCCTTCCTGCGGCAATTCATGTACACAAAGTTTGTGATTGTGGTTGATGATGATGTAGACGTGCGCTCATGGGAAGATGTGATCTGGGCTATTACCACTCGCATGGATCCGGCGCGTGATACCACGCTTATAGAGAGTACACCAATAGACTATCTCGACTTTGCATCGCCGGTTTCTGGTCTTGGTTCCAAGATGGGGATGGATGCAACCAACAAGTTACCGGGTGAAACGACGCGTGAGTGGGGCGAACCTATCACCATGAGCGATGAGGTAAAAGCGCGTGTTGATTCTATTTGGACGGGCTTGGGTATAGAGGATAGTCGGTCAGGATGACTTTGATTAGATGACGCCAAGTCTGGATTACACTGAGTCTGAATTACATTGGGTCTGAATTAGCGTGAGACTGGGTGGCGCCAGACAAGAACCCCAGGACAGGCAATGAGTGATAAACCAGAACATAACAGTGCTAACTCTGCCGGTAAGGCGTTACTTCAAAAAGCCTACGAATTACAAAGCCCTGACGATAGCATTTCTTATTACGATCAATTTGCTCAGCACTACGATGCTGATTTTGTTCAGGGTCTAAACTATCGGCAGCATTCGCTGGTAGCAAAACAATACCTGAAGCTCGCCAGCAATACTGATACGCCCATCCTTGATATCGGTTGCGGTACTGGTGTGTTAGGCGAGGAACTGCTTAACATGGGTTCAAGCATGAATAGGTTGGAAATTGATGGTGCCGATATTTCTGCTGCGATGCTTAAACAATGTAAAACCAAACAACGCTACAGGAATCTGTTCGAAGTTGATTTAACCAATGCCGAATCAGCAAAGGCATTAAAGAACGATTATGGTGCCGTACTCTCCAGTGGTACGTTCACGCACGGTCATTTGGGTACAGAGCCTTTTATGTCCATGCTTGAATTTGTAAAGCCAGGTGGCTTGTTGGTTGTTGCGATAAACAAACAGCACTATTCGAATAGTGGCTTTTCTGATGCAATTAAAAAGCTGGAAGGACAGGGACGAATAACGCAACTTCAGGCAGAAACTATTAATATTTATGCAAGCGCAGATCATGAGCATGCTCAAGATGAGGCTTTTGCTGTGAGTTTCAGGAAGATTTAGGATTTTTCCGTAAGATAGAAAAGTAAAGATTCTTTTTCTGTGTCCTCAGAAATATCTATTGCATCAAAGTGCTCGCTGTTTTAGTCTGTTATTAAGATCTCAGCGCCAGCCTCGCAGCTGCCGCGTAATCCTGTTCGAGGAGCACTCATTAATGAAAAAATGGCAAAAGTTGTTGGCCTGCACCGTCGGTTTAAGCGGTTTGGCTGTTGGTGTTGTGTCTCAAGCACAGGAAACCGGCCTTACCAGCTGGAAGTCGGGCAAAAACCATGACCGAATAATCCAGATTCAGAACGAAGGTGGTACACGCGATGCTGCAGATGGTGTAGAAATTTCTTACTTCAGTAACTCATCATTTCAGGTCACCTCTCCACGAGGTATATCCATCATTGTTGATCCATGGCGTAATGATCCTTCTGGTGCATGGGGGCTATGGTACCGCATGGAATTTCCAGCTGCAGAAGTGGATATCGGCGTGTCAACACATGCTCACTTTGATCACGATGCTCTCGACAAGATTGACGCTAATATGCTACTTGATCGTATGGGTGGCAGCTTCGAACTTGGTGATGTAAAAATCACAGGTATTGCGGATAAACACCAGTGCGTTGCTCCGGGGCTCATCCCCTGGACAGAAGCGGTTAAACAATTCGAAGGCCGTGATGATCCGTGTACGACCACGTTCAGGCATATGGACAACGTCATGTATCTGATCGAAACAGGTGGTATGAAACTGCTGATGTGGGGTGATAACCGACCTGAGCCGCCAGCAGAGGTGCTCGAGAAAGTCGGCGAAGTTGATATTGTTTTTGTACCGGTTGATGGTTCAAAACACATTCTTGATTACAAGCAGGCAGAC
>CALHRQ010000200.1 GCA_938038175.1 uncultured Granulosicoccaceae bacterium
GGATTCGCCAAAACGAAAGCCGTTTGTTTTCCACTACGGGTGCGACTGGGGCTTTGTACGCTATTGCACACAGAGATTACATGCCGCATAAACAGGATGTATTGTTGGATGATTTTGATACACCGGTTTTGATATTGTCACAGGGGCGTCGTACCGTACTAGCCTCCAATGCACTCGTTTATGACAAAACCGAAGCTGATGTGAGTGGTGAATTCAAGCGAAAGGTAAGAACATTAACCGGTAACTTTCAGTCTTTTAAACGCCATGACTGGTTGCTAAAGCCAGCTTCAAATCCAGTTTTCTGGCAGTTTGTTTCACACAAGGTATTTCGATTGTTTGTCCCCTACGCATTACTGATTGCTTTTCTAAGTGCGCTATTTGGTTCTGGCATGTTTCTTAACATCATGCTGCTTGCACAATTGCTATTCTATGGCTTAGGTCTATTGGGGCTGCTCGGTGTAAAAGGCATGAACAACAGATACGTCAATTTCATCAAGGTGTTTCTCAAACTTAACGCCGCAGCGGTGGTGGGCGCTTTTCGCTTTTATGGCGGCAGAACGCAAGTCATGTGGAAGCAATCATGACGATAGTGCTTATGTATCATGCCCTGTACAAGGGCAATGACACCTCGCGTATCGATGCTGAGGACTTGCCTTATGCAGTATCCGAGGAAACCTTTGTTGCACACCTTGATGCAATGCAAAAACAACGTGTAGGTTTGTTAGGTGATACAAATTCGCCACACGAAACGCAGGGCAAAAGGGTTGGGGCTGTGGCAAGCTCAGTACCCGAAACGACCTCGCCAGACATTGTCATTACCTTTGACGATGGGCATGTCAGCAACTTTGACATCGCGATGCCATTGCTCGCAGAGCGAGGATTACAGGCCTACTTGTTTGTCACATCTGACTTTGTGGGAAAACGGTCACATTTTTGTTCAGCTGCGCAGCTAAAAGAGATGGCGAAAGCCGGTATGATAATTGGGTCACACGGTGTAACGCATCGCTTCTTTGACGATCTTAGTGATGCTGAGGCAGAACGAGAACTGGTTCAAAGTCGAGATCAGCTGAGCGAGCAATGTGGGACGCTGGTGCAATCAATCTCTTTTCCGGGTGGCCGCTATACACAGAAGACACTCGAAATTTGTCGCAAAACTGGGTACGGTCAGTTGTTTGGATCAGGCTTGGGTTCAGTAAAAGAGGCTGATTTGACCGCATTGCAACCACTAAACAGAGTGGCAATACGGCGGAGCACTTCGTTGACAGAATTCAATAAAATGATTTCTGTGGACCCACTGTACTTTACGACTGAAAAAACAAAGCAGCGTGGCAAGCTGTTAATCAAACGCATACTGGGCAATCGGCTTTACCATGGCCTCTATAAATCCATTTCAGCACGCTGATGACGAACCCCTGGGTGGGGTTGGTGTTGACGACTCTATTGCGGGCGATGCGGCGCGAAGTCGTCGTGCGCGGAAGCAAAGTCGTGTCGGATCTCGACGTTCTGGCAGATTAAAAGAGCGCGAAGCAGCTTTGCGAGACAGCGTAAAGCATGGTTGGCCTGAGTGGGACGGCATCAAGCCGGTTATTTTGTTTCTTTTGTTTCCGGGTATTTTGGGCATCCTTGTCACAATGACAGGGCCTTGGCCGCAATTTATACTCTACGGTCTCGCCGCGCTAATGGGTGCCTACATTCTATCCAGTGCGTTCCGCGGCGTAGAGCTGGTGCTTGCGGTCTTTTTGTTGTATCTGCCTTTTTCAACCACGTTTGTTATACCAATTGCACCTGGTATCAATGGCACCAATATGCTTATGTTGCTGGGCTTTATGGCGTCCATTTTCCGTGCACTTGATGAAAAAGAAGCGTGGTGGCAGTGGCCTGCTGGCACAACCACCGTTTTTATGTTTGGCTTTATATCATGCCTTTCAGCATTCACTATTTTACGACAGCCTGGCGGTTGGTCGTATTTCGTGCATGGCGAGTTGCTCAATTTCAAGGCCTGGATAGATCAGTTCTTTTTCTACTTTATTTGTCTAACCTGTATCCGCTCACCGCACGTTGCTAAACGGGTGGTAATCTACATGTGCATTGGTTCGGTCCTGCTAGTGATTTACGCCATCCCTGAAATGATTGATAAATCTGGTCGTGGCAGTATAGACAAGAGTCGTATTGGTGGTCCGCACAGGCAACCAAACATGTTTGGCGGTTTTGTCGCGTACACCTTGCTTCCTATAATAGCCTTGTTTATCACGTACATGAAAGACATCAAGGCATGGCTGATCACGCCGTATTTTCTGATTGCGATCAAAGTATTGATCGCAACATTTTCGCGTGGAGCCTATCTTGCGATAGCAGTTGGTGCACTGATGGCGGGGTATTTTAGAGGTAAAGGCTTTCTGTTTATCTGGCTTACCTTGTCCGTATCTACATTGTTGGTATTTCCTCAGCTTTTCCCTGAGTCGATCAAAGCGCGTTTGTTTGGTGCTGAAAAAAGGGTTGTAGCATCTGAGAAAAAACTGGATAAAAGTTCTGAGCACCGGCTTATTTTATGGCGTGCGGGTGCCAAGATGATTATTGAGAGCCCCATTCTGGGCAAAGGATTTAAAGGATTTAAAAAGCTTAAAAGCCAATACACCGAACACCCGGTCAATGAGAGCGATCCACACAATACTTATCTCTACATTGCGGCACAAATGGGCTTGCCCGCGCTCGTGCTGTTTTTATTTTTACTTGGCTATGCGTTTTTCCTGGGCAGGGCACTCAGTCAGCATAGGGAGGATATGTTTGTACGCGCTATGGGGGTCGGTGGCGCATCGATGACCGTATGCTACGCGGCCATTTGTATGTTTGGATCGCGAGCAGTAAATCTAGAGTTCTCAGCATATTTCTGGGCGTACTTCGTGTGTATGCAAGTCACTTATAGAGCCATGCGTCAAGCTACAATGCCAGAGAAGCAAAAAAGAAGGTCAGCTTTTACCGTCGCCAGAGAAGAGCAAGATCGGCTTTTATTGGAGTCAGACACACATGTGGTTGCTGATGCTGTCACGATGCGGCAACGCTCGCTGGGTAAACGCGCCTCTACAGCACCGTCCAAAACCCGTAAGTCTCAGGAAGATTACACTCCAGATTTTGCCCAATTACGCAAAGGGCGTGGACGTAAACCTAAACCAAAACCAAAGATTCCTCGTTAGCTGTCAGAAGTACGGCCATTTTGTCACGGCAGCCCTGCGAGAATCAGCCCACTCCAGGGCTAATCTCTTTGGGTGGTATCTTGGCATTGTGGTGTTCATCACATTACGATAGCTCACGATTTACAGTCATTTAGAACCATGACTGTAGCAAGCGGTCTACACTCTATTAATAACCAAAAATAGTATCGCGCCACTATCATTTGCAAAGGGCAATTAAAGTCGCGCATACGCTATTAGGTCGAATCAATTGCATTTTTGCTTATTCATGTATTTGATTATTGCCATTTATCCCCAAGCTTTGTCATAGGGTACGAATATTGCGATTTGAATTACCGTACTGGATCACATTGCAAGCGCCGCTCGGAGCAGTAAAATACTCCGATTAACGGGAATCATTGTGATTAGTGGGATAACGTCATGAGTCAAGACGAAGAATATAACGACGGTGGGTTGGTTGTAGAGCAAGCGAAGCCCAAGCTTGCTAAGCCACCGCTGTTCAAAGTAGTACTGGTAAACGATGATTACACCCCGATGGAGTTTGTGGTCGAGGTGTTGCAGTTGTTTTTCAGTCTGGATTGGGAACAGGCGCATGTAATTATGTTGCATGTTCATCAGAAAGGTAAAGGCGTGTGTGGGGTTTACACGCGCGAAATAGCGGAAACCAAGGTTGCTTTGGTGAATCAATATTCTCGCCAGAGCAAGCATCCGCTAATGTGCGAATTGGAAGAAGCTTAGTCGCGGCAGATAAACAGGTTGCTGCCGCAGAATTGAAACAACTTCGGTTAATACTAATAATGCTTAGCAAAGAGTTGGAATTTACCCTTAACAATGCGTTTAAGGAAGCCAGAGCCAGACGGTTTGAATTCATGACGGTCGAGCATTTGCTGCTCGCTCTCATTGACAACCCGACAGCCGCTCAGGTACTTAGAGCCTGTGGTGGCGATCTCGACACACTGCGTGATGAGCTGGATACCTTCGTCGAAGAGAATACACCGCTTCTGGATGAAAACGACACTCGCGAAACGCAGCCCACCTTAGGTTTTCAGCGCGTTTTACAACGTGCAGTTTTTCATGTCCAAAGTTCTGGAAAAAAAGAAGTTACAGGTGCCAATGTGCTTGTAGCGATATTTGGCGAGCAAGATTCCCAAACTGTGTATTTGCTGAACAAGCAAAACATAACACGACTGGATGTGGTTAATTACATCTCGCACGGTATCGCAAAAAATTCTCAGGAAGACCCTGAAGATACTGAAGAAGGCGGTGCAGAGTATGCCAGTGAAGACGGTGAGTCTGATGGCAAACCTTTAGACAAGTATGCAACCAATTTAAATGTCAAAGCCCAGATGGGTGAGATCGATCCTTTAATCGGCCGGGATTTCGAAATTGAGCGCGCCTCTCAAGTGCTCTGTCGTCGAAGAAAAAACAATCCCTTGCTGGTCGGTGAAGCTGGAGTAGGAAAAACCGCCATTGCAGAAGGT
>CALHRQ010000201.1 GCA_938038175.1 uncultured Granulosicoccaceae bacterium
AATATGATTGCCAGCTCATTGATAAGCGCTATGTTTAAATCGCGTTGGGTGTTTTCAATAACTTTGGCAGCTTCGGCAACTTTTATGCTGCTGGCCAGATGCGTGCCGGCTTTGATTATGCGTTTGTATAGCTTGTCAACTTCGGTTGCAACTTCCGGTGTTGAACCTGCTGTGACTTTCATGATGGTGCTGACACGATGTTCCTTATCCCCTGGATTGATACGCTCTGGGCTGTAGCCGGCGTAAAAGTCTTTATTGAAGCTGAGGCCAGATACTTTTTCCAATATCGGTACGCACACTTCTTCTGTTGCACCTGGATAAACAGTCGATTCGTAAATAACAACCGCACCCGCTTTAAGCACAGAGCCGATGGATTCGCTGGCTTTAATTAAAGGCGTGAGGTCGGGTTGCTTGTGTTTATTGATGGGAGTGGGGACTGTTACGATAAACACTTTGCACTTGGCAAGATCTGCAATTGTGCTGGTAAAACCAAGGTGTTTTGCTGCAGCCATCTCTTCGGGAGAAACTTCCAGTGTTCTATCATGCTGTTTGCGGAGTTCCTCAACTCTTTCGGCATCAATATCGAAACCGATCGTGGGGGAATTTTTTCCAAATTCTACAGCCAGTGGCAAGCCGACGTAGCCTAGGCCAATCACAGCGATTAAGTCGTTATCCGCGATCTTAAACATTAATTTACAGTCCTATTTGTAGGGTACAACAGCGTCCAAAGTTGGGCTACGGCATTATACGGGATAAAGCGATACCGCTTGGTCAGTAGAAAACAACTTTTGTTCAGCCCTGAGAAATAAGAGAATTATTTTGTCTTTTGCAGGACTAAGCTCAGCAATGCTTACCAGGTTTTGGCTTTTATCGGCACGTAGCTAATCATCTTGTGAGTTGTATGTGTGAACAATGGGCTTTTTTGCGCCTGGAACAGGATCGCTTGATGCTTTTTTCTCCGCCGAAATACTGACAGTTTCAAATAGTGCTCGGTCACGATTTTTTTTAACCATGCGTGAGTCAAGCATCAACAACACGACCGCAAACACAATAAGGACAGACAGCACTATGGAGCACGCTTGAATAGTGGGGTTACGAAGCCAATGAGAAGGCCGGGAAAATTTTTCTTGCCTAAGTCTCGTTTTTATAAACTGGCCATCATCGAGCGGTACTGCGTTAACATGTGCCGCCGGAAGTTGGCCGGTTTTTTGATAATGAGTACGCAGGAGCCTATAAGCACCATTGATAGCGACAAAGCGATTTTGGGCGTCGGTTTGGGTGTCTCCTAAATGTCGGTCCGGATGCCAGCGCAGAACAAGCTGCCGATAATGTGCTTGCACCTTATCCCAGTCGCGTTCACCCTGTACGCCCAGGACTTGCATAGCCCTTGTCAATTCCTGAAATGTTGAGGTAGCCATTGGCTTCCTACCTGAGTCCTGTGTATAGAGATTAACGGCCACAACCTTTAACTATTGAATTACATTACAGATTTTTTGTAGATCACCGCTAATTATGAAACTAAACATGTCATGGCAAAGTGAGGGCTAGTGGGCTCGTTTAAGCTATTCAAGATGCACTTGCGAGTGCCATTTTTAATTCTGGCGCTGATTGAGTTTTGCGTCTGTGTGGCTGCTGTTTATGTGTCGGTCTATGTACGTTTCGATGGTCGCAGCCTGTCTCAGATTGACAGTATCAATTCGCCGGTCGTGACTTCCATCCTGTTTGGTTTAGTGATGCCGATAACAATGATGGCGATGGGGTTGTACCAGCACAGATTCAGAATGGGTATTCTCGGTGTGTTTTTGCGCTCCGTGATCGGCTTTATCTGCGGTGCTGCATTTCTCGGTTTACTCTATTATTTAATCCCCACACTTTATTTGGGCCGAGGCGTGTTTGGCCTTGCCTTGATTGTTGCCTTTTTTATGGTGGGTACTATCCGACCGATGTTTTTTTACTATGTCGACAAAGATATTTTAAAAATTCGTGTATTGGTTATGGGGGCAGGAGAAACATCAGCGTCTATTCAAAAACGTTTGCGTCGTAAGGTTGATCAGCGCGGTTTCAGGATTGTCGGTTACATACCGCTGGTCACGGACAAATCGGTGGCAATAGATAATGCACTGCTAGTGGACACCGGTTCTAGTACATTACTGGAATATTGTGAAAAGCATGCCATTGACGAGATTGTTGTTGCGGCGGACGAAAGGCGTAATGCCATGCCAATGGATCAACTCATTGAATGTAAATTGCACGGAATTGATATCATCGAGTTGCTGGGTTTTTTCGAAAGAGAGCAGGGGAAATTGCCTCTGGATATCATGCGCCCGGATTGGCTCATTTATTCGGACGGGTTTGAGGGTGGCGCTTTTCGCGATACGTCAAAACGCCTGTTCGATGTTGCAGCGAGCACCTTTATATTGCTGATCACCTGGCCGTTTATGTTGTTTGCCATCATTGCGATCAAGCTCGAAGATGGTAAGGATGCCCCTATTTTCTATGGACAGACGCGTGTTGGTTATCTGGGCAAGGACTTCGAAGTCCTCAAGTTTCGCAGCATGAGTGTCAATGCAGAAAAAGACGGTGTTGCTCAGTGGGCAACGAAGAATGATTCTCGAGTGACAAAGATCGGTGCGCTCATGCGTAAAACCCGCATTGATGAACTGCCACAGATACTCAATGTATTTCGTGGCGATATGAGCTTTGTTGGGCCAAGGCCTGAAAGGCCGCATTTTGTATCCGAACTTTCAAAAGAAATCCCTTATTATCAGGAAAGGCATGCGGTAAAACCCGGGATCACCGGTTGGGCTCAGGTTTGCTATCCGTATGGCGCATCTTTAGACGACTCTGTACAAAAGCAAGAGTACGATTTGTACTACATTAAAAACCGCACCATTTTTCTCGATATGCTGATTTTGTGTCAGACCGCAGAGGTGGTGTTGTTTGGCAAGGGTGCGAGGTAGTTTTTAAGCCAGGCTTAGATTAGCTTAAGCTTGGCCTGGAATTGCTTAGGTGCCGATGCCACTGAGAGTGGCCTAGCATATCGTACTGTTACCGGTCGTCTATTTGTGTCAGGTAATCCATTAAATACCACAACAGATTCACGGCTTTACAGCCTTTCTTGTTAGCGCGCAATAGTTAGCGAAGCACTATTTAAATACGTCTCTTGCGAGCTTGTCGCCGATGGTTCCGCTATTGGTACTGTTGACGAGTCTTTGGGTGTTGTTCTGCTTTTTAATGGCATCTCTGTCTGGCATAAACGAGCTTGGCTGGGTGTTACGCAATACACGTTTTGCTTCTTCAACTGTTTGTTGATGAGCGCTTCTATCAATATAAGAAAACACCATTACGCTGCCTGCTATCGCGAAAGCCGCAGGGATTACCCACCAACTACGCACTTTCGACCATAAGCTCTTTTTATTCCCAGAGAGTTTACGTTTGTTTAATATTCCATTTTCGACGAGATCGTCGTCAACCGGGCTGACTGATTTTTGAATTGGTGGCTCTGCCGGTTCAGACACAGCATGCGTCATCCTCTCAAAAGGCATGCGGTTGTTCTGTTTGTAGAATTCACGCAAGTTATTGAAAGATTTAGTTAATTCAATAAACTGTTGTTGTGCATGGGCACGTTCGCGAGGCCGATTGGCGAAACGATCCGGGTGCCAAACATTGACCAGGCGTCTATAACTGGTGCGAGCAAGAGTCCAATCGCACTCT
The DNA here is from genome assembly GCA_938038175.1 of uncultured Granulosicoccaceae bacterium. GTDB lineage: Bacteria > Pseudomonadota > Gammaproteobacteria > Granulosicoccales > Granulosicoccaceae > Granulosicoccus. The sequence continues at coordinate 3,715 of CALHRQ010000201.1, forward strand.
TTTTCCAATTCCAATAGTTCATAATCTCGCTGAAACTGAATTGCCACTCTAGTACTCCATAAGGCTCTGTAACGAATATCGTAATATTAATGAGACATACAACAGCAAGGTTTGTTTAAAATAGATGAATTACAAATCTGACTGAACTTTTTCTTGTATCGGCAGCTTGAGGAATTAACTGCTACTGGTATTCAATCAGCCCTTGGGATGTGACAGACATGCAGGCGAACATGCAGGTATGTATCAAGTGTAGATGTCAATGTAATACGGTCATTTCAAGATAATATTACTCGTCAACCATAACAATATCCAGACAGCTGCCGCTATATTTTATAACAAATGTCAGGTCTTGCCTGAAATTTGAGAGCTGTATCGCATATTTATAGCATCCAGCCCTGTTTGGCCAAACGTACTGCCGGAGATTAATGTAACAATGACCTATATACGCTGCATCTTGATTTTAGTGACGGTTCTGCTCACTGCTTGTGGTGGCCGAGGTGGGGTTTTACCCGAAGATCTGAGACCTCCGGTTCAAGGACCAAGCCAGACGGCTGAGTATCGACTCGGTGCGGGTGACGTTATTGCTGTTACCGTTTGGAAAAATGAGGACCTTAATGTTCGGGTACCTGTGCGTCCAGATGGCTTTATATCCGTGCCTTTGGTAGGCGATGTGCTGGCTGGAGGAAGAACACCAGCGGAGATATCGGCTGTTACAGAACAGAAACTTTTGCAATTTATCCGTACACCAAAAGTCTCTATTATCGTAGAAGAGCTTAACAGTGCGGAGTTTCAGAACCGAGTTCGCGTAGTGGGTGGGGTAGCTGAGCCAATGTCTATCTCGCATCGCGATGGAATGACGGTTTTGGATCTTGTGCTCGAAGCTGGTGGAGTTAACGAGTTTGCCTCTCCTGAAGGTGCCAAGTTGTACCGTACTTCAGCAGGTGACACGAAGATTTACCCCGTTTTTCTCGAAAGTATTTTAAAAGATGGGGTCTTGGATACGAATTACACTTTGTACCCTGGCGATGTCGTCTCAGTGCCCGAAAGGCGCTTCTGATTAACGACGTTTGATGTGTGATTTTGTAGTTCATATTTTTTTTATATATTTAGATTGTGGGTACGACGATTATAAAAACGTATTTAAGTCTGGATGAGTAATTTTAATCTGGATCGGTAATTGATCTGGATCGGTAATTAATCTGGATGGGTAATTAATCTGGATGGGTAATTGAAATGCGGCGGGCAGTACCAGAAAGTACAAGCGCCGAAAACTTATGCACAAGACTGATGTTAAAAATACCAGTTTTGTGAAATCTAAATTTTATAGAAGTATATTCAGCAGGATCTGCAATTTGCAGGGTTGCCTTTTTGACAACGTGCAGATTAGCGGACTTAAAAACAGTAAAAAAATGAATTCAACAATTAACCTTAATAGTAGCTATCGAAGATGAGTAATATTACACTCGATGAGTTTGGCCCTTTGCTTACACGCGAGGCAGCTGCGCGCAGAGGCACTCTGCTTGCTATTTTCGCCGTGGTCTCCCTGGTGTTCCTTGTAGTGGCTTTTTTCTGGCAGAAAAAATACGCTTCAATTGTCCAGTTGCATGTTGATGACAGGCAGGTTGGTCAGGCTATCACTGGCTTGGATCCCAGTGCCCGTTTGGATACCAATCAGGCGCTTGTTGCTCGAGAAGAGTTGTTTAGTAATGACATTCTTGACACTATCATTTCTGAAGTCGGATACGCAGACGCTGGAACGAGTGCGGTTGGTCGTGAGCGAATCAAAGAAGATATCATTGCAGATACTGAAATATTCAATATCGATAACCAGCTTATCGAAATTGTGTACGAGCATACCGATCCCAAAATAGCCTTCGAAACAGCGACTCGCTATGCCGATCTTTTTCTTGAAAAGTCCATGCGCAGCTCTAATCTTGAGAATTCTGAAGCCTTTGACTTTATCGTTGATCAAGTCGAGACATACCGAACCAAACTGGAGGATTCGGATGGGCGCTTAGAAAGCTTTAGACGGCAGTACCCTGGTATCAACCCTACTACTGACGGTAACGTCAACACACGAATTGTTGAATTGCGTCGCGAAATGGAAGAAGCGCAGCTCAAATTTGGCGAGCTCGACCAGCGTCGCCGCTCGCTTGAGCGAGACCTGAATTCTGAGTCCTCTACTATTGCTACAGATTACGCTGCCAGCCAGACTCGTGACCAAGTGGCACGATTACAATCTGAGATAGACGTTTTGAGACTCTCCTACACAGACGACTACCCTGATATAATTCGGCTCAAGCAACAAATGCAGGAAGTCATTCAGTCCGCCACAAATCGGCAGGCCAACTTGAGATCGACTGGCGGGGGTACATCCTCTTTTAATTTGGGGGGGCGTCAATTTGCAGGTGCGGCAAATCTAAGCCCGGTATACCAGCAGCTTCGTAGTGATCTTGCCAGGACAACCGCTGAAGCTGAATCTCAGCGCTCCAGAGCGGGTCAGCTGAAAGTTTTGCTCGATAAGGAAATAAGCCGTTCAGCAGTATCGGGCAAAGTAGAAAGAGAAATGTCCGAGCTGACGCGTGACTACCAGATCAACAAAGAGTTGTATGAAGATCTTCTTAGGCGCCAGGAGAGTGCCAGATTAACAATGAGTTTAGGTGCAGAGAAACAGGGCGTGTTATACCGTATTCAGCAACCTGCGAACTATCCGGTTTTGCCTACGGGCTTGCGTTTTTTTCATATTGCCGTAGCCGGATTAATATTGGGGCTTGTTTTGCCATTTGTCTATTTAATATTGTTTCTGAAGCTTGACCCTCGCATTAGGACAGCATCAGCTGTAACCGATCTGCTTGAATTGCCATTGCTCACTACCGTGCCGCATATGGCGCAGCCTTCAGAAAAGCCTGCTTTTTTTAACCGAACCAGTGTGATGATAGCGGTGGTAGGGTTTGTAATAACACTTTATATCGTTGTCGCGGTTATCAAGTATTTGATCGCTATGTCATCACAGGGAGGCGTCTAAATGACTGATCGAGCTAAAATCGCTAACGTACGTTCAATCGTACAGCAGCAGCAGGGTAAGAGTATTCGACGTAAGCGTAAGCAGTCGGGTCGCTCAATGGTTCCAGTTGGTTCTGCCAGAAGCAAGAAGAACTTGCGTGCACCGAGTGATTCGGTAAGCCTTTCGGATAAAGCACGTGCAGATCTTGCGAACATGCAAGAAGCTAAGCTGTTCAGTGATCGCCAGCTTGAACTACTCGGTATCGTTCACCCGCGTTCAAAAAATCGCCCACTAGTTGATGCAATGCGTCAACTTCGAACCAAGCTCTATAGTCTTAAGCAAAATGGTAACTTCTCTGTTTTGGTTTGTGCAGTGACGCCAGAGGGTGGAGGTAGTTTTGTCGCCTTGAATCTGGCTGCTACGATCGCCTTTGACAAATCCAAGACATCTTTGCTCGTTGATGCCAACCTGCATAATCCTGTTATACATAAGCTGACCAAACTGATTGGTCGTGAAGACAGCCATGGCCTGGTCGAATATCTTGAGCACCCAGAGCTGGGTATCGAAAATATTGTTAGCCCAAGCGGTATACCTCGAATGAGAGTGATCCCTATCGGATCGCATGCAGAGGTCAGTGCTGAGCACTTTACTTCAGCACGCTACAAGCAGCTCATGGTGGATATCAAAGAGCGCTATGACAACCGATTTGTCGTTGTTGATGGCCCTGCCATGGCGACATCTGCCGATGCCCGCGTTTTGTCAGATATCTGTGACTACACGGTACTTGTGTTGCCTTATGGCGGTGTTACTCCAGGTACACTCGATAGCATCGTTGACGAAATCGATGAGCGTAAATTGGCCGGGATAGTTATCAATGATCAGCCCGGCTAGCCGCTAACATACATTAATTAGTGCAGATTGGTTGGCGAGTTGAATAATTCCTTGTATTTTCGAAATCTAATTGCCAGCTTCTGTTTGGCATTGCTTCCTGCGTGGGCAAACGCTTTGGAGCTTGGGCTTGAGGCTCAAGCGACAGTCAACGTATCAGACAATATCGGTGGTGCTAATGCCGGTTTTGAAACTGAAGGGCAGCTCCTGTATACCCAGTTTGGTGTATTCGGAGAGCAAAGGGGCCAGAGCATCACGGGGGCTTTTGACGGTCAACTGATAGCAGAACGGCGTTTAGATGATTCTGAAAGCGAATTCTCCTCGATCTCTCAGTTTCTAGGTGCTGTAAACTGGCAGATCACTCCCCGATCCTTTTCCTGGTACGCTGGCGATATCTTGGGTGGTGTTCGCGCCAATGATGGTCTGCAACCGATAGACTCTTTGCAAAACGAACGTCGAAATGTGTTTGTCACCGGCCCAAGGTTCGAGTACGAAGTTGGTCAGTCCAGTCGCATTGACGCTCGAATACTGTATGTAAATCAAAGCCAAACGGATGTAGAACTCGAATCATTGCTAACCACATCGGCTAGCTATGAGTTTGATACAGATGGTGGCAACACCTTCGGCATCCTGCTTAATAATGTCTTCACTGATAACCCCGAAGTCGACACTCCGTTTGTTGCTGGTGCTGATGGCGACCTCGCCATTGATGAAGGTGATTTTAATCGCCTGACAATAGCCGGTACCTGGACAAGAAACCGTGGCCGATTCAGCTATGATGCGCAACTCGGTGCCACTCGCTTCGACACAGATCTTGAATCTGTAGATGGAGCCAATATTCAACTGGCCCTTTCAAGACAATTGGGTCCGCAGACGACAACTTCTTTCCAGTTTTCCCGCGCGTTGCTTGATCAAAACCTGACGACAGTGGAAAGCTTGATCACTGAGGGTACAGGGCTGCGGCCAGAAGGCGATGGCATTTTTGATGAAACTCGCGTTAGAGTCGCCTATGACTTCACCTCCACAGTCACCAATTTTGAAGTTTTTGCTGGCGCTGGTCAGGCTGATTTTCGGTTGCTTGCCGATGTTGGGGAAGCCGTACGCGATGCGACAGCTGAAGATTTTCGTATTGTGTTTGCTGGTGGCTCGTACCAACGCCGCTTTGGTCCTCGCTTCAGAGCCAATATGGCGTTGAGCTATGAGCAGCGGGATCTTTTGAATCGTGATGACAACACACAGTCAATTTTGGGCTCCGCGCAGTTTATTTATCGTCTGAGCCGAAGCTTTGAAGCCGAACTTACATTCCGTAGTACTGTCAGTGAAGGGGTCGATACCATTACGGCGGCGCAAAATGGCTTGCCTGCTATTCTTGAAGATCTCGACACCACAGAAAATCGTGTCGTGCTTGGTATACGCTGGGCGCCTCCAACTCGTGCAACAAGAGAGCTAACAGTCGCGCTAAGCTCATTGCTGCAATGAACCAGACCATAAAACGCCCCCAAGCCGATGCGTCGAGGTCGGGCAAAGTGAATGAAACCCTAGAGTCGGAGCAATCGCCAAGAGTTCTCTTTGTCATTGATAGCCGCTTTCCCGGGCTAGGTGGGGCAGAGCACCAGGCAGTAAAGCTTGCTCAGGGATTGCATGAGCGCGGTATACATGTGGAATATCTTGCTCCCATGGTTGTGGAAGGTTTATCCAGTGATGAAACAATCGATGGTATTCGATTACGCAGAATCGCCTATCCGCACGTAAAGTACCTGGGCTCAATATTCGTGATGATCAAATTCGCGATCTTTATTCTAAAGCATCGGCGTGAATTTGATGTTATGCACATTCATATAACCCGTCTTCTCACTACGGTGGCGGGTTTACTCAGGCCGATCACTGGCCTCCCTATATTGACTAAAATCTCTGGCTTTTTTGAATTTGAAGGTGGCGTGCTCGATAACCGCAAGCGCTGGCATCCACTCAATTTTCTTATGAGATTGGCAATGAAAAATGTCGATTACGTTCAGACGATCAGCCTTGAAACCCGTGACAAGTTGCTAGCTGCAGGCTTTCGCGAGTCCCAGATTGTGCTTATTCCCAACGGAATTGATACCAGCGATGAGCCAGAACCCAAACCTCAAAATAAATCCTTCACCATTGGCTATTGCGGCCGATTGAGGGAAGTGAAGGGTGTGCATGTTTTGCTTGATGGCTTTGCCAAGTGCAAAGAAATTCGCCCAGATCTGGATATCAGGCTTAAGTTAGCCGGCGATGGGGTTTATGAAGAGGTGCTTAGAAAGCAGGCTAAAACCCTGGGAATAGAAAGCGAGGTCGATTTTCTTGGTGTGGTGGTGGAAACAAAATCTTTTTACAGCAGTCTTGATTTGTATGTTCAACCCTCGTTTGCAGAGGGTTTACCGAATTCAGTAATAGAAGCGATGAACGCAGCACTCGCCGTTGTGGCGACCGATATAGGTGGTAACAGAGACCTGATACAAGAGGGTGTCTCCGGGCATTTTTTTGCAGCGGGTGATGCAGCTACCTTGGCCGAGCTTTTGGTTAAATGTGCCTTGGATCAAGCTGGCAATATCGAAATGGGTGCGAATGGACGGCAGACGATCGTAGAGCAGTTTGGCATGAAAAAAGTGACTGGCCAGCTGCTGGACGTTTATCGTGGTCAATAAAGCTCAGCGAGTATTACTCAGTATCACGATCGATACCGAATGCGATCATGATCCCTATTGGGTGCGTTCGAATCCACTGCGTTTTGATTCCATCAATGTAGGGTTACCTGAGAAGTTGCAGCCTGCGTTTGAGGAAGTGGGTGCAATTCCCACTTATTTGCTCACCGTTGAAGTGCTTGAAGATGAGCAGAGCGTGGCCACACTCAATTCTCTAAAGGGCAGCTACGAATACGGCACGCATTTACACGCCGACTTCATCGAGCCTGAAAAGAAATATCATGATTATGCTGGTGTGGACAGTAGTACGTTTCAATGCAGTTACCCGCCCGAAATCGAATATCAAAAGCTGCGCAACCTGACAAACCTGTTTGAACAGCGCCTGGGGTATCAGCCAACCAGCTTTCGTGCGGGACGCTACGGGGCTAATCAGCACTCTCTAAACAACCTGCAAAGGCTGGGCTACAAGGTTGATACAAGTGTTACTCCACACATCAAGTGGTCAGAGCCTGAATTTTCAATTGATTTTCGTCATGCACCGGAACAACCTTACTTTCCCGCAGCAGATTCGATTATTCACCGTGGTGAATTTTATAACAACAGGATTCTTGAAGTTCCGGTAACCGTTAAACCTCGGGTCTTGCGACGAACACCCATGTGGTTTCGTCCCTGGTTTGCTTCAGTGACTGAGATGAAAGAAATTGTGCAGTATCATCTCACCAAGTACGCGGCCTACGAAGTCATTAATATCAATATGATGTTCCACTCCATGGAGGTGATAGAAAAAGCGTCTCCATATCCGCAAAGCGCCGATGATGTGCATCGTTTTATTGACGATATGCAAGAAGGCCTTGCCTGGGCTGGCAGTGAAGGGGTGGAATTTTGTGGTGCGTCTGATTTATACGAGCCATTCAGGCAAAGCGCATATAAACAAAGCGCGTAACACAAGGCTCCTACAATGGCTGCTTCTGGTGCAATAAAACACATAAGAAATTATGCTTCTGCGGGCGCCTTGGCCGCTTTCGCAGGCATCATCACGTTCCCCATTCTTACTCGCAGCCTTAGTATCGAAGAGTATGGCATTCTGGGTTTGATCACAGCCAGCGCGACGATGATTATAGCGCTTGGCAAGCTTGGAATGCAGCACGCGGTCATTCGTTTTTTTGCACAGGTAAAAAACGGCAATATCCACTACACCAACGGGCAACTCAATAGCACAGTGAGCCTTGTGTTCTTGACCCTTGCAACCGTTGTCACGGTGCTGTGGTTATTGGCTGGGTTTTTGGTTTTGCCAGGAGTGATGCAAACCGAAAATATCTCATCACTGTTTTTGGCGGCGTCTGGCATCGTGTTTGTTCGCTTACTGGGTAGCGGGGTTATGAACTTTCTGCGCGCGCAACAACGCAGCGCAGTTGTGGGGGCGACGCAAGTACTAAACCGATATTTGTATTTGTCGTTTGTGCTTTTGCTGCTTCTGATTGGCAATGTCAGCCCTTATCTCGTTATCTTCTGTATGTTATTAGCTGAGATAATAGCCGTATCTTTCGCAGCCAAGCGCTATTGGCCAGATTTTACGTTCAGTGGCAAAGAGTTTACCGCTCCATTAGCTAAAGCGATGATGATCTATGGCATGCCACTAATGATGATTGAGTCTTTGAGCTTGTTCATGCGCTTAAGCGATCGATACATCATAGAAGCCATTTTGGGTGTTAACGAATTGGGTCAATACTCAGCGTCCTATAACTTGGCTGCCTACGCAGACCTCATCGTTGTTGCAGCGCTGCTGAATGCGGTCAAACCTTATTATATGCAGCTTTGGGAAAGTGAAGGTGCCAAGCCAACCAAAAATTTTTTGAGCAACGGGATCCATTTTTATTTCGTACTAGGGATACCTTTCATCACAGTGTTTTCTCTTGTGAGTCCACATTTGCTGAACTTTTTAGCCAGTCCAAAATATGCTCCTGGCACCATCATAATCCCATTTGTCGTGTTCAGTTTTTTACTTGAAGGTTCGATGATGTTTTTAGGTGCGGGCTTGTACATCAAGAAAAACACCAAAGTATTGATGATCTGGGGATTAATAGCGACACTGTTGAATGTGGCTCTGAATATCCTGGTAATTCCAGTGCACGGAATTCTAGGTGCCGCGCTTGTTACTATTATCTCCTACCTGGTTTTTATGCTGGGTGTCTCGATCAGTGCTTTTAGGTATGTATCATTTAAAATCAGTACGACCGTTCCCTTACTGTCTTGTGCCCTAAGCTTGCTTGTCTACGCCGTTCTGTTCAGAATCGATGTGGGTTACGATTTTGGCAATATTCTTGTCAAAGGTACATTGGGCAGCATTCTTTTAGTGGCAGGCATTGTGTTGGTAGATGCGCAGTCCCGTTCCTGGGTACTCAACAAAATTCGTCCGGCAGCGCCTGAGGTTTCGTAATGGTTCTCCTGTTTTTGCTTGCCACTGGTTTTTGTGTATACACCTATGTCGTGTTTCCTCTGCTGTTGCACATACGCACGCGCTCCATTGCCGAATCAGAGCCCCAAGCACCTCAAACTTGGCCTGACGTTAGTATCATCATCGCTGCACATAACGAAGAGCAACATATTGAGAAAAAAGTAGCGACACTTTCGAAATTAGATTACCCGGCAGATAAACTACAGATCATTTTTGTGTCTGATGGGTCTACTGACAAAACAGTAGAGCTACTCAAACAAGCCAGTACCGAAAATTTTCCAATTTCGGTGGTCAGTTATGATAAGCCAGCAGGAAAGCCATCTGCGTTAAATGTAGGTGTTGAGCATGCACAGGGTGAGGTATTAGTGTTCATGGATGCCCGCCAGGATGTATCGAGTAATTGTGTCAAAGTGCTGGTCTCACATCTTATGCAACACGATGTCGGCGTTGTCAGTGGTGAACTTGAACTTGTAGATGATGATGGGTTCGAATCTGCCAATGTTGGGTTGTATTGGCGTTACGAAAAATGGATTCGCAGCAACGAGAGTGAATTGTATTCCACCACCGGTGCGACTGGTGCTCTCTACGCGATAAGACGCAGCGATGC